>NZ_JANCLV010000023.1:0-40108 GCF_024294965.1 Pseudarthrobacter humi | reverse complement strand
GGCGTTGTGGCGGCGCAGGATCTCGGGGAACACCTCCGCGGCATTCCCGACATAGCCCACGGACCAGCCGCGGCGCTCTTCCTTGGCCTTCAGGACCTTCGCGATCGCGGTGTCGAGGTCGGTTTCGACCTCGTCAAGGTAGCGTTTGCCCGCGCGGCGGCGCAGGCGGCTTTCGTCAACGTCGACGATCAGGCAGGCGCCGTCGTTCAGGGTGACGGCGAGCGGCTGGGCGCCGCCCATGCCGCCGCAGCCGCCGGTGAGGGTCAGGGTGCCGGCGAGGGTGCCGTTTTCGTCTCCGGTGAGCTTGCGGGCGATTGCGGCGAAGGTTTCGAAGGTGCCCTGCAGGATGCCCTGGGTGCCGATGTAGATCCAGGACCCGGCGGTCATCTGCCCGTACATCATCAGGCCCTCGGCCTCGAGCCGGCGGAACTCGGGCCAGTTGGCCCAGTCGCCCACGAGGTTCGAGTTCGCCAGCAGCACCCGCGGCGCCCACTCGTTGGTCCGGAACACACCGACCGGCTTGCCGGACTGGACCAGGAGCGTCTCGTCCTTCTCCATCGTTTCCAGGGTGCGGGTGATCGCGTCGAATGCGGCCCAGGACCGGACGGCGCGGCCGGTGCCGCCGTAGACCACCAGATCATCCGGGCGCTCGGCAACCTCGGGGTCCAGGTTGTTCATCAGCATCCGCAGCGGCGCTTCGGTCTGCCAGGACTTGGCGGTGAGCACGGTGCCGCGGGCAGCTTTGACCGGGCGGGCACCGGTAGTGAAATCGGCTTTCAATGTAATTCTCCTAATATCCTGCGCGGCCTAGGCCAGGTTCTTGGACTTGAGCCAGCTCTTGGCGATCTCGCCGATGTCCTCGAACTTCGCCACGCGGCCATTCATCTCGATGAGGTCTTCCGTAGTGAGCGCAGCCGAGACCTTGTCCAGGACCTCCTTGACGGTGGCCGTGGACTTCTTTTCGTTGATGACCGGGACGATGTTCTCTGACAGGAAGAGGTTCTTGTCGTCCTCGAGGGCAACCAGGTTGTTGGCGGCCAGTGCGGGATCGGTGCTGAAGAGGTCGGCAACCTGAACCTGCCCGGAAAGAAGCGCGTTCAGCGTCAGGGGACCGCCGGCGTCGAGCGCTGAGAACTCCTTGAACTCCAGGTTGTAGACCGACTTGAGGCCGGCCACACCGTTCAGGCGGGTTTTCCACTCCGGCGGGCCGCCCAGGACGAGCTCTTTGGCCACGGGCTGCAGATCGCTGATGGACTTCAGGTTGTACTTGTCGGCCGTTTCCTTCTTGACCGACAGGACGTCCTTGTCCTCGGCTTCGGACGCCGTCAGCATGGTCAGCCCGGAGGGGACCTTGGTGGCCAGTTCCTTGGCGACCTCTTCGGAGGACACTGCCTTGGTCGCGGAATCAAGGTACTGCAGGAGAGCTCCGCCGTACTCGGGCATGAGGTCGATCGAGCCGTCCTTGAGGGCCGGGATGGTGACTTCACGGCTGCCGATACTGGGCTTTTCGGTCACCTGGACGCCCTTCGACTTGAGGGCTTCGGCATAGATCTTGGCGATGAGCTGGCTTTCCGGGAAGTCCGCGGAACCCACGATGATACTGTCGCTCGAGGCGGCGGCCTGGGTGTTGGAGCCGCTGCTCATCGGATCCCCGCCGCAGGCGGTCAGGGCAAGGGCGGCAGCAGCCGCGAGGGTGATGCCGGTCAGGTACTTTTTCATGTCAATGCTCTCTGGAGAATGCTGGCGCAGGGTGTGCAGTGGCCAGGCTGGGGCGGGTCTTCGCCGGACGGCGAGGGGGGATGATGCGTAGGGCGGTGATTCAGACCGTGACGGGGATTTTCACGGTGTCGGCCGCGGCGGCCGATTTGACGGTGCGCCGGGTCAGTCCTGGTGAGACGATCCGGCGCGTGATGAAGGCGAGCACCTGGTCAAAGACCAGGGCCATCAGGGCCACCAGCACCGCGCCGGCAACCATCTGGCTGTAGTCGTTCTGGGCCTTGCCGTCGATCAGCAGGCGGCCGAGGCCGCCGAGCGAAATGTAGGCCGCGATGGTCGCCGTCGAGATGATCTGCAGCAATGCGCTGCGGACGCCGGACAGTATCAGCGGGAGCGAGCAGGGGAGCTGAACATCCGTGAGGATCTTTATGGTGCGGAAGCCCATGCCCTTGGCAGCGTCGACCGCGGCCGCATCCACTGCGCGGATGCCGGCATAGGTGTTGGTCAGGATGGGCGGCACCGCGAGCAGCACCAGGACGATGAGGCTCGGCAGGATGTAGCCCATCTTGGACGGGAAGGCCGGTGAGATCAGCAGCACGAGCAGGATCAGCAGTCCCACGCTGGGTAGGGCGCGGAGGGCATTGGCCAGTCCGGCGATCATGAAGACGCCCTTGCCGGTGACACCGATGTAGACACCGAGCGGAACTGCGATGACCGCCGCGATGGCGAGGGCGATGAGCGAGTAGACGAGGTGCTCGCCGATCAGGTTCGGGATGCCGTCGGCGCCGGTCCAGTGACTGGGGTCGAACAAGTAGTTCATGATGCCGCCACCTTGGGGGTCCACGGTGTCAGCCACCGGTTGAGGAGGATGATCAGGCCGTCGAGGATCATGGCCAGGACCACGCAGAGGATGATGCCGGCGATGATCGGGGTGAAGAACCGCAGCTGGAAGCCTTGGGTGAAGAGCGAACCGAGCTGGGGGATACCCAGCAGCGCGGCCACTGACACCAGGCTGACGTTGGAGACCGCTGCGACGCGGAGACCGGCGCAGATCACCGGCACGCCGACGGGAAGCTCAACTTTGAGGAGGCTCTGGTAGCCGCGGTAGCCCATGGCCTTGGCCGCCTGGGCGGTGTCCTCAGGAACGGAATCCAGGGCATCGGCAACCACTCGGACCAGCAGCGCCACCGTGTAGATGGTCAGCGCGGCCACGATGTTGAGGGGGTCCAGGATCTTGGTGCCCAGCACCAGCGGCAGCAGCACGAACAATGCCAGCGAGGGCACGGTGTACAGGAGGCCCGCGATGCCCACCAGGAGGGGGTAGATCCGGCGGCTGCGGTGTGCCCACCAGCCCAGGGGCAGGGCAATCAGCAGGCCGAGGATCAACGGGGTGACGGCAAGCAGGACATGCCAGCCGAGCAGGAAGACAATATTGTCGAACTGGCGGCCCAGCCATTCAATGTTCATCGCGCCGTCTCCAGGTGTGGTTCGGCTTCGATGGCCTTGACGATGTCGGACGCAGTGACCGTGCCGATGAGCTCACCGGTGTCATTGACGACGACGCCGCGCCGGCTGGGGGAGGACAGTGCCGCGTCAAGCAGCTGGCGCATGGTGCCGGCCGATGTTGCGGACGTGCCGCTGAGGTTCAGGTGCTCCCGCTTGAGCTCGCCGACGATCAGCTCGGGCTGTGCCCAGCCAAGTGGCTTCCGTCCGCCGTCGACCACCAGGACCCACGCGCCGGTGGCCTTGGCGTGTGCCTCCGCGGCGGAGTCTCCGAGCTGGACCACAGCCTCTTCGCTCACCGTCACCGTTCCGGCCGCGCTGGTGAAGCCGAGGGAACGGTAGCCCCGGTCGCGTCCCACGAAGTCGGCCACAAACTCGTCGGCCGGGGAGGTCAGCAGCTCCGACGGCGTGGCCATCTGGGCGAGCTTCCCGCCGACGCGCATCACGGCCACCTGGTCCCCCAGCTTGAGGGCTTCGTCGATGTCGTGGGTGACCATGATGATGGTCTTGCCGATTTCACGCTGCAGGCGGAGGAATTCGTCCTGGAGCTGCGCGCGGACCACGGGGTCCACGGCGCTGAAGGGTTCGTCCATAAGCATGAATGCGGGGTCCGACGCCAAGGCGCGGGCCACACCGACACGCTGCTGCTGGCCGCCCGAGAGCTGCCAGGGGTAGCGCTTGGCGAAGTTCGCCGGCAGGCCAACGCGCTCCATGAGCTCAAGGGCCTTCATGCGGGCTTTCTGCCGGCTCTCGCCCAGGAGCAACGGCATGGTGGCCACGTTGTCCACGATGGTGCGGTGCGGGAAAAGCCCGGCGTGCTGGATCACATAGCCGATCCTGCGGCGGAGCAATGCTGCGTCCATCCCGGAGGTGGGCTGGTCATCAAGGTAAATGGTTCCGGCGGTGGGCTCGATGAGGCGGTTGATCATCCGGAGCGAGGTGGTCTTGCCGCAGCCCGACGGGCCCACAAGGATGGTCAGCTTACCGGTGGGGGCTTCGAGGTCCAGCCCATCCACGGCCACTGTCCCGTCCGGGTAGGTCTTGGTAACACTTTCAAACCTGATCATTTTGTATCCATGCTTTCCAGGGGCTTTTCATGGTTTTCGGAGGGCGTGGTGAGAATGGTTTTGGCCACCCTCGCCAGGTCCTCGCCGATCTTCGTTGCCTTCAGCTCGTTCAGCCTGTAACTGGGTGCCACGATGCTCAGGGCGGCCACGGTCCGGCCGCCCATGATGACGGGGGCGGCAACCGCCGTCACGTCATCTTCAACGCCGCTGCGCATGACTGCGAAGCCGCGTTCGGACTCGCCGCCGGTGAGGACTTTGCCTGCGGCCGATCCCTCCAGCGGGATGCTTCTGCCGACCCAGCTGGCATGCCGGATCGAGTGGGTTCCTTCAACGATTGCTATGTAGATTCCGGTGTCGCCAGTGCCGGGAATGCTGAGGTAGCAGGACTCACCGGTTTTTGCGACGAGTTCCTTCATGGCCGGGGTGCAGAGGGAGACCAGGGATTCGTGGCCCAGGGCCAGTGCCCCCAACTGGATGACGCTGGCGCCGGGCCTGAAGTTCCCGCCCGGATCCCGTGAGACGAACCCGCTGGCCTCCAGCGTCCGGAGCAGACGCAGGGCCGTGCTGGCGGACAGATCAACCAGCCGGGCCGCGTCACTGAGGCTGATGGCACCGTCTGTGCAGACGGCACTCAGCAGCGCCAGGGCCCGTTCCACCGTCCGGGTTGAAGAATCTGCAGCCACTGGTTGACCCGCTTTCGAGTGGTGTGAATCACTAATGTCTTGCCACTAAGTAAAAACCAACTTTCACTCGATGACAATAGGTGGCGCCTACATTTCACTCGTTCTTCACAAAGTCCGGGTTGATCGTTGCCAGTGCAACAGTCCTGTTTCCGGCGCGTTGCAGGCTCGTTAACTGTCGCGGCAGTTGTCCCCAGGCCTTGCCATGGAGTGGAAAGTGGCTTTTACTTGGTGGCAGTCGTACCAATCGGAGGTTCATGTGGAAACCGTCAACCAACTCCTCGATTCCATCAAGGACGTGGGCCGCGATGCGGTCCGCGGAGGCTATTCCCGGGCCGTCTATTCGACGGCAGAACTCGACCTGAGGTCCTGGTTCATCGAGCAGGCAACGCAGCGTGGCCTGGACGTCGAGACCGACCGGAACGGCATCATCTGGGCGTGGTGGGGCAAGCCCCAGGATGGTGCCCTGGTGACCGGCAGCCACCTTGACTCCGTCCCCGGCGGCGGCGCCTTCGACGGTCCCCTGGGGGTCGCGTCCGCGCTGGCCGCCGTCGATCTCCTCAAGGCCCGGGGCGTCCAGCCGCGCCGCTCCCTGGCCATTACCGCCTTCCCGGAAGAGGAGGGTTCCCGCTTTGGCGTTGCCTGCCTCGGATCCCGCCTCCTGACCGGAGCCATCGACGTCGACAAAGCGCGGAACCTGCGCGACGGCGACGGCAACACGTTCGCCGACGTCGCCCGCGCCAATGGCCTGGACCCGCGCCACATCGGGCCGGATCCGCAGGCGCTGGCACGGATCGGCGACTTCGTTGAACTGCATGTGGAGCAGGGCAAGGGCCTCGGCGCGGGCGGCCCGGCCATCGCCGTCGGCAGTTCCATCCTGGGCCACGGGCGCTGGAAGCTGAGCATCAGCGGCCAGGGCAACCACGCCGGGACCACCCTGATGGCGGACCGGGCGGATCCGATGGTGGCGGCCGCCCAGATCATCGTGGCCATCCGGCAGGCCGCCGCCCGCCAACCCGATGCGCGCGCCACCGTGGGGCGCCTGATCCCGGTGCCGGGCGGCACCAACGTCATCGCCTCCCGGGTGGACATGTGGCTGGATGCGCGCCACCCGGACGATGCCGTCACGGCCCGGCTGATCGAAGCCATCCATGGGAGGGCCCAGCGGGTGTCAGCGGAGGAAGGCTGCACGGTGACCCTGACCGAGGAGTCCTACAGCGGGACGGTGCACTTTGATCCGGGCCTGACCCGCAGCATCAGCGGGATGCTGCCGGACGCTCCCCTGCTGGCCACCGGGGCAGGTCATGATGCCGGTGTGCTGGCCGGGTTTGTGCCGTCCGCCATGCTTTTCGTCCGGAACCCCAGCGGAATTTCGCATTCCCCGGAGGAGCACGTCACGGACGAAGACGCCGGCGCGGGCGCTGCCGCCCTCGCGGACGTCCTGGCAGGCCTGCTGTGAAGCGATACTGGTGCGAGCAGGCTGTAGTCCAGGGTGGGACTGGTCCCGGTGCCGGTCCCACCGGTCCCACCGTTGCCGAACGGGTGGAGATCGAGGCCGAGGACGGCCGGATCACCCGCATCACCCCGTCCGTTGACGCCTCGCCCGGCGCGCATCTCCTGCCCGGCGTTGTTTTCCCCGCCGCGGCCAACGCCCACTCGCACGCGTTCCACCGGATCCTGCGCGGCCGCACGCACCACAACCGCGGCGACTTCTGGGTCTGGCGGGAGCACATGTACCGCAGTGCAGCCGAGCTGACGCCCGAGGCCTACGAGCAGCTCGCGACGGCGGTCTTCACGGAGATGGTGGTGGCCGGCTTCAGCAGCGTGGCCGAGTTCCATTACGTTCACCACCAGCCCGGCGGCAAGCCGTACGCGGAACCGCATGCCATGGAGCTTGCCCTGGCCAGGGCTGCTGCTGCCGCCGGGATCCGGCTGACGCTCCTGGACACCCTGTACCTGGCAGGCGGCATTGGCATGCCGCTGAGCCCTGAACAGGCACGGTTCGGGGACCGGGACGTGCACGCATGGCTTGACCGGCTGGCTTCCCTTCGAACCCACATCGCAGGGACGTTCCCGCCGGGCATGGTCAGTGTGGGGGCGGCGCTGCACTCCGTCCGCGGGGTGCCGGAGGCGGACCTGGCCGTGGTGGCCGATCAGCTGCCGCACGACCTGCCGCTGCATATCCACCTGAGCGAGCAGCCCGCCGAGAACGCGGCGTGCCTGGCAGCGCACGGGCTCACGCCCACAGGACTCCTGGCCCGGCACGGCCTGCTGAGCCCGCGCCTGTCGGCAGTCCACTGCACCCACTTGACGGCTGAAGACATCGACTTGCTCGGAAATGCCGGGGCAACAGTGGTCATGTGTCCCACCACCGAGGCGGACCTGGCCGACGGCATCGGGCCGGCCCGGGCGCTGTCCGACGCCGGCGCCTCCATCGCGCTGGGGACAGACCAGCATGCAGTGATCGACCCCTGGATCGAGATGCGGGCCCTGGAGTACGGGGAACGCCTGGGCTCCGGGGAGCGCGGCCGGTTCTCGCCGGAGGAGCTGCTCCACGCCGCCACGGAGGGGGCAGTCCGCTCCATGGCCACGCCGGTGGCACCGGAGGCCCTGCGGGTTGGTGCTGTCTGCGATCTGGTGGCTGTGGCCGCCGGCTCGGCGCGGACCGCGGGATCGAAGCCGCAGCAGCTCCCGTTGAGCGCCACCACCGCCGACGTCACGTCGGTGGTCATCAACGGGGAATTGGTGGCGTCCGATGGCGTGCATCACCGCCTGGGAGCGCCGGGGAGCCTGCTGACGGCAGCCCTCAAGAACTTCTCCTGACCGTCGGCGTCAGCGTACTTCACGTCCGCGACGTACGGGACCACGGACGCGAGGACGCCGTCGCCTGGTCCAAGACCGACCCGCCTGCTGGTACGCAGGGCGTCGTCGAGCTGCTCGCGGCCCTCTATTCCTGAGCCGCGGGTTTGCGGGATCCGTTTGTTATCCCCGCAACGGTTCGGCGCCAATCGGGCCGCCGCGGGATCCATGTGTGCCCGGCAGCACCACAATTTAAGGACCAAAAGTCAGGCCCAAAGGAGGGTGTGATGCGCAGTCCGGCCGCGTCAGCCGCGGTAATTCCCACAGCTATTCTGATGGCGCTGCTGCTGGCGGGGTGCGGCCCGCAGGCGGGGCCGACGGCGACTGTCTCGCCGGGTGCCACCGTCACGTCCGCGGCCACCGGAACCACTGCTGCCGTGCCGACGGCGACGGTGTCGCCGAGCGCCATCGGCACCGCGCCGGCGTCGGCCGCTTGGACCAGCTACACCACGGCGGACGGCCTACTGACGTTCGAACACCCGGCCGTGTGGAGCGTCCGGGACCCGGCCGGCGAAGTGCCGGAGGGCGGGGGCGCCTTCGCAGAGGTGACCAACCAGGCCGGCAAGCCGCTGGCGACGCTCCGGACCAACATGGCTACCGGGTCCACGTGCCTGGAGCGGTTCCCCTACGAGGTGCTTGAGACGCAGGAGATCCCGGCCCTGACCCAGGGCGGTGTGGCGCCCCGATACGTTTTCGAGACCCGTGGCAATGATGCTGCGCCGGGTCCGGCCGACACTCCGGCTGCTGCCTATGGCATCACGTCGGTCCCTCCACCGGACGGCGACTCGGCGTGCGCCATCTTCCACTTCTTCACCTGGCCTCCCACCGCTGCCATGTTCGGTGCGTTCTATAACCCTGGGAACAACGTGACGCCGGGGGCCGAGTCCCTGCCGTATCTGGAGCAGGCCAAGAAGTACGCGGATACTGCAGAGTACCGGGACATCAAGCGGATGATCACCTCATTGAGGGCAGCGGCTTAGGCGCCTGCGGGCTGGCTCAAGGTTCACACAAGATTTGTGCGGGCAGGCCATTTTCGACCTTTGCGCCCGTACGGATTCGGTAGATTGATCTCGGTTTCGTTCCCCCCACCGAAACCCGGAAGCCCCCGCGCTCGAGTCCAACTCGCGTGGGGGCTTCCAACCAAAGGGGCTTTCAACCAGGGGCCTGCAGCTGGAGCTGCCGCGTCAGAGGTTGGTCATCCGTTCCCCGGCTTCGTTGTAACGGCCACCCTGAACCTGGATTTTGGCGGCGGCGTCTTCGATCTCAGTGAGTTCGTCCGCGGACAGGGTTAGGTTGGCGGCGCCGAGGTTCTCGTCCAACCGGTGCAGCTTCCGGGTGCCGGGGATCGGGACGATCCACGGTTTCTGCGCCAGCAGCCAGGCCAACGCAATCTGGGCCGGAGTGGCGCCCTTGCGCTCCGCGATCCCGGCCAGCAGGTCCACCACGGCACGGTTGTTCTCCCTGGCCTCGGGCGTGAAGCGGGGGATGGTGGCGCGGATGTCGTTGCCGGCCTCGAAGCTGGTCGAAGTGTCGATGGTCCCGGTGAGGAAGCCCTTGCCCAACGGGCTGAAAGGCACAAATCCGATGCCCAGTTCCTCGCAGGCGGCCAGGACGTCTTCTTCGGGGCGTCGCCACCACAGCGAGTATTCGCTCTGGACAGCAGTCACGGGCTGGACCGCGTGGGCGCGGCGAATCGTGCCGGCGGCGGCCTCGGACATGCCGAAATGCTTGACCTTGCCGGCGTCGATCAGTTCTTTGACGGCGCCCGCCACGTCCTCGATAGGGACATCGGGGTCCACCCGGTGCTGGTAATACAGGTCGATGGCGTCAACTCCGAGCCGCTGGAGCGACCCGTCCACCACGTGCTTGATGACGTCGGGACGGCTGGTGACCTTCCCGCTTGCCATACGTTGCGTGGGGTCGATGTCCCAGCCGAACTTGGTGGCAATCACCACCTCGTCCCGGTGCGGGGCGAGGGCCTCGCCGACAAGTTCCTCGTTGGCGTAGGGGCCGTAGATCTCGGCCGTGTCAAAGAAGGTGACGCCGCGGTCCACGGCCGCGCGGATCAGCGCGATCATTTCCTGCCGATCGGGCCGGTCGCTATAGCCGCCGCTCATGCTCATGCAGCCCAGCCCGATGGCGGAGACTTCGAGGCCGCTGGTGCCGAGGGTGCGCTTATCCATGTGTCATGCTCCTGTGTCGTAGAAGGGAAGGCGGCACGCACTTCCTGGAGAAGGCTGAACCGCGCTGTCCCAGAAACGCTAACCCCGACTGGAGATGCGCGGCAGGTTCTGTCAGTACACCCCTCAGGGCTGGCCAGCGCCGGGGAAAGCTGCTGTGGACCCCTGCGCTGCCAGCCGCTTCGGCTCTTGCCGGCCATACAGGGCTATACATCCCGCAGACTTGGTCAGGTAACCGAAAAGCTGCCACTGCATTTGGGTTCAGTTACATATTTTGGGGGCACCTGCGTGGATAGCATGAGGTGACCGGACAGAGCTGTCCGGCCAGATCGACGCAGAAGGAAGCCCATGGCAGCGGTTACGGTGGACGATATCCTGTCGGATCTCCCTCTGGGTTTCGCCAGCCTCATCCTCCGGCCTGCCCCGGCCGGCTCTGCAATCAAACGGTTCCTGATCGTGGACGCGGATGATGAAACGTCCGACGGCGGCGAAGCCTTTGTCCTGCTGATCGGCGTCCGCGGACGCTCGGCTTTGCCCGCCCTGCGGCGGCTCCTGAAGAACCCTCCGCCGGTGGTGGCCGTCAAGGGAAGGCGTGAAGAGCTCGCCGAAGCTGAAGAGCTGCTCCGCGATGCCGGCACGGGCCTGCTGCTGGTGGATCCGGGGGCCGACTGGGACCGGCTGCTGTCCATCGCCAAGGACCGCATCCAGCCGCGCAGCTACCAGAGCGAAGTGCTGACGCTGCTGGAAGAGGACCTGTTTGCCATCGCGCAGACCACCGCCAGGCTCACCTCCAGCCACGTCGTCATCGAAGACGCCGCCAACAAGGTGCTGGCATACTCCACTGTGTCGAACGACATCGACGAGCTGCGCAAGGCCTCCATCCTCGCCCGGCGCGGTCCGCGCAAGTACGAGCTGCTGCTGAAGGACCTGGGCGCCTACCGTGAACTGCACACGACCCGGCTGCCCGTGCGGGTACCGGCCCGGCCCCAGGACGGGCTGCGCGAACGCGTGGCCGTCACACTGTTCGCCGGGGACCGGATCATGGGCTACATCTGGCTTCAGGAAACCGGGGCGGGCTTCGGCGCCGACGTTGAACACGTGCTCACCGGATCTGCTGCACGGGCCTCCGCCGAGCTGATCCGGTTCCGCAACCAGCAGTCCGTCCACATGCGCGAAGACCGCATTGCGCGGATTCTGTCAGGACCGGCGGAAGCCGCGGCCAGTGCACACAGTGAGAAGATCCCCGCTGAGCGCCCGGCAGCATTGATCTTGATAGGAATGTCCGCTGCCGATGCTCAGGCAGACGACGCAGCACTGAAGCACGGCGAACTCGCCAATCTGGCGTCCATCCACGCGGCCGCCTACAAGGCGTCCGCCGTCGTGGGCCAGTTCAAGGGCGATACGGCCGTGATTGTCCCTGGCCTGCAGTCAACCGCCGCCGAGCCCGGGCTGCGGAGCCTGGCCGAATCCATCGTCCGGGATGCGGGCAAGCACCTCGGCATCAGCCCGTTCGCAGCCGTCGGTCCGGTGGTCCCGGACCTGCTGTCCATCCACTCCATCACGCGCATCACCGAGGCCCTGCTGAGTTGCGCCAGCACCTCACCGGATACGGCTGTTGCCACCGTGGACGACTTCGAGGCAGAGGTCCTCTTCCGCGAGGCAGTTCAGAACTTCACGTCCTCCACCTTCCGGCACCGCGGACTTTCCGCGCTGCTGAGGCAGGACGCCGAACTCGCGGAAACGCTGCACGCGTACTTCGAAGCCTCACTCGACGTCGCGGAGTGCGCCAGCAGGATGGGGCTGCACAAGAACACCGTCTACTACCGGATCAGCAAGGCATCCCGGGCGACCGGCCTGAACTTCGGCGTCCCCCGGGACTCGCTGGTGGCACTGCTCCATATCCAGGAATGGGCCGGCACACCTAAAGAACAGCTGGGCAGGAAATGACCACAGCACTCAAGGCACCGCCATTGGGCCCGATGCTGGACGACATCGTCCGCGGCCACAGGCCACACCGGGTATCCGGGTCCGTCCCGGCCAACATCCCCCTTCTGGCAGCCGTCCCCTTCAACAGGTTCGGGATCGCCGTTGCCACCGCTTCCGGCGAGGTGTTCAGTTCCGGCGATGCGGACGTTCCGTTCTCCATCCAGAGCATCTCCAAGGTGTTCACCCTGGCCATGGCGCTCCGGGGCGACAGCTCAGGAACACTGTGGTCCCGCGTGCTGCGCGAGCCGTCCGGCACCTCGTTCAACTCCCTCGTCCAGCTGGAACTGGAGCACGGCATCCCGCGGAACCCCTTCATCAATTCCGGCGCCCTGGTGGTCACGGACCACCTGATGGAAGAAACGTCCGACGCCGCCACCCAGGTGTTGCGGTTCCTCACCGCCCAGGCGGCCAGCACCGGGCCCTTCATCGATGAGGCCGCCGCAGCAGGCGAGCTCGCCGGCAGCAGCCGCAACCTGGCGCTGGCGCACTTTCTGAAGGATTTCGGCAACCTGAACCGGACCGCGGAATCCGTGGTGGAAAACTATGTCCGCCAGTGCTCCATCATGATGACCTGCGTGGAACTCGCCAAAGCCGGACTCTTCCTCGCCCGGGACGGCCGGGGAGCGCGCGGAACCGTGGTGTCCCCCAGCGATGCGAAACGCATCGGCTCCATCATGCTGACGTGCGGCATGTACGACGCCGCGGGCGAATTCGCCTACCGCGTGGGCCTCCCCGGAAAAAGCGGTGTGGGCGGCGGGATCCTGGTCATCGTGCCAGGCGAATGTGCCATTTGCGTCTGGAGTCCGCGGCTGGACGCCAAAGGAAACTCCCTGGCCGGCACTGCAGCCCTCGCCGACCTTTCCGACCGCACCGGCTGGTCCGTCTTCTAGTCCCCGGCTGCACATCCCCACACCTTCTTCCCCACCCAAGCAGGATCTTCTCCGTATCGAAAGGATCAACCATCCCCAACCGCCCCCTAGCCTCGCAAGCTCGGCCAGGGAACCCTGCGGTCGTGGGCCCCTTTCCCGCAACGTATTAAGGACACCCCTATGTCGAATTCACCCATCACTGACCACACCGTCCCGCCCCAGGCGCACGCCTCTGAGAGTGCGTTGCACGCGGAGGACAAGGGTTACCACAAGAACCTCAAACCGCGGCAGATCCAGATGATCGCCATCGGCGGCGCGATCGGCACCGGCCTGTTCCTCGGCGCCGGCGGCCGCCTGAACGCCGCCGGCCCGTCGCTGGTCATCGCGTACGCCGTCTGCGGCTTCTTCGCGTTCCTGATCCTGCGGGCGCTGGGCGAACTGGTCCTGCACCGGCCGTCGTCGGGCTCGTTCGTCTCCTACGCCCGCGAATTCTTCGGCGAGAAGGCCGCCTTCGTTTCCGGCTGGTTCTACTGGATCAACTGGGCAACCACCACCATCGTGGACATCACCGCCGCCGCGCTCTACATGAACTTCTTCGGCAACTACATCCCCTGGATGGCCGAGGTCCCGCAGTGGGCCTGGGCCCTGATCGCGCTCGTGGTGGTCCTCGCCCTGAACCTCGTTTCCGTTAAGGTCTTCGGTGAGCTCGAGTTCTGGTTCGCCCTGATCAAGGTCGCCGCCCTCGTCGTCTTCCTCGTCGTCGGCACCTACTTCGTCATCTTCGGCACCCCCGTCGACGGCCAGCCCGTGGGCCTGAGCCTGCTCTCGGACAACGGCGGAATCTTCCCCAACGGCCTGCTCCCCATGATCATCCTGATGCAGGGCGTCCTGTTCGCTTACGCCTCCATCGAACTCGTCGGCACCGCCGCCGGCGAAACCCAGAACCCGGAAAAGATCATGCCCAAGGCCATCAACTCAGTGGTCTTCCGAATCGCGGTCTTCTACGTCGGCTCCGTCATCCTGCTCGCCCTCCTGCTGCCCTACACGTCCTACGAAAAGGGCGTCAGCCCGTTCGTGACGTTCTTCGGTTCCATCGGCATCCAGGGCGTGGACGTCATCATGAACCTGGTGGTCCTCACCGCCGCGCTCTCCTCGCTCAACGCCGGCCTATATTCCACCGGACGCATACTCCGCTCCATGTCCGTGAACGGTTCGGCCCCGAAGTTCGCGGGCCGGATGAACAAGGCGGGCGTCCCCTACGGCGGCATCGCCATCACCGCCGGAGTATCCCTCCTCGGCGTTCCGCTGAACTACCTCGTCCCCGCACAGGCCTTCGAGATCGTGCTGAACGTGGCGTCCGTGGGCATCGTCATGACCTGGGCAACCATTGTGCTCTGCCAGATCCAGCTCCAACGCTGGGCGAACAAAGGCTGGCTCAAACGCCCGTCCTTCCGGATGTTCGGCGCCCCCTACACCGGCTACCTCTCCCTGCTCTTCCTGGCCAGCGTCCTGGTCATGGTGTTCATCGACTCCCCGCTCACCATGCTCGTCACCGCCATCGCCTCCGTGCTGATGGTGTTCGGCTGGTACGCCTGCCGCCAACGGATCCGCGAGATCGCCGAAACCCGCGAAGGCTTCACCGGCACAGCCCCCGTCATCGCCAACCTGCCGGCGGAGACCTTCAGATAAGCCCGCACCGTCCTCTCAGCGCATCCAAACCAGTCCGAACAGCCAAAGAAAGCCCATGACAACGGAAACCGAAGCAACCCTGACCGCATCCCGCACCCTGCCCGCCGCCGTCGTAATCCCGGATCAAGGTTCCGGGCAGGCCAGGCATCCGGACCCATCCCATGCAGGCAGCCGGCCCGCTCTGAAGTCCGCCGGGCACGTGATTGTGGATTCGCTGGTGGCCCACGGTGTGGAGCGGAGCTACGTAGTTCCCGGCGAAAGCTTCCTGGACGTCCTGGACGGCCTGCACAGCTCGGAGATTGAAACGATCGTTTGCCGGCACGAGGGCGGTGCCTCCTACATGGCCGAGGCCGACGGCAAGATGCACCAGCGCCCGGGCATCGCGATGGTGACGCGCGGGCCCGGCGCAGCCAACGCGCATGTGGGGCTGCACACCGCGTGGCAGGACTCCACCCCCATGCTGCTGTTCGTCGGCCTGATCCCCTTCGCGCACCGGGACCGCGAGGCGTTCCAGGAGTTCGACATCAAGGCCTGGTTCGACACCGGCGCGAAGCGCGTTATGGTCCTGGACCACGCGGAGCGGGCCTCCGAGATCGTGGCTGAGGCGATGTTTGCGGCCATGAGCGGGCGGCCGGGTCCGGTGGTGGTGGGCCTGCCGGAGGACATCCTCCGGCAGCAGATCGACCCGGAGCTGCACCCCGCCATCCCGGTCGCGGCCGGCGGCATGAGCAGCACAGACGCCGCCGCCCTGGAGGCTGCGCTGGCAGAATCCAGCAAACCGCTCTTTGTCACCGGCGGCAACGACTGGACGCCGGAAGCAGCGGACCAGCTGACGGGATGGCTGGAACGGCACCACATCCCGGCCGCAGCTGAATGGCGGACGCAGGGAACGGTTTCGTTCGATTCCCCGTCTTATGTGGGCCCCATTGGCTACGGCCGCCCCCGTCCCACGTACGACCTGCTCGAGGAAACGGATCTGCTGGTGTTTGTGGGGACCGTCCCGGGCGACGTGATCACGGACGGATTCGTGTGCCGGCAGGACTGGAACAAGAAGAACTTCCTGGTCGCAGCCGACCCCTCACTCCGTGGCCGGTCGGGGCCCGTTTCACGGCAGATTCTGGCCAAGCCCGAGGCCTTTGTCCGCGACCTGGTGGGCATCGACCTGCCGGTGAAGGAAGAATGGAAAGCGTGGACGGACCGGATGCGGGGCGAGCAGGAGCGGTTCGCCGCACTACCCGCGGCGGCACCGGCAACAGGGCAGGCACGGATGGACACTTTGATGGCTAACCTGGTGCCGAAGCTGCCGGAGGACTCACAGGTGACGTTCGGCGCCGGCGAGCACACCAACTGGGCCCACCGCTACTTCCCCACACGCCGCTACGCCTCCATGATCAGCGCCCGTAACGGCTCCATGGGCTATTCGGTGCCGTCGGCCATTGCGGCATCACTTGCCGAACCCGGGCGCCGCGTGGTCACCATCGCCGGGGACGGCGAGTTCCTCATGAACGGCCAGGAGCTTGCCACTGCGGCCCAGTACGGGGCCACGCCGTTGGTGATCGTCATGGACAACCAGGAGTACGGCACCATCCGCACCCACCAGGAGCGTCGCTACCCCTCACGCGTGTCCGGGACCCAGCTGAAGAACCCGGACTTCGGCCTGATGGCACGCGCCTTTGGCGGTTTCGGGATCACTGTCACCGAGGACTGCGACGTTCCCGCCGCACTGGACGCCGCCCTTGCGGCCATCGATGAAGACGGCGTCTTTGCCCTCATCCATCTCATCGTGGAACAGCGGGTTAAGGCCTACTGAGCCAACCCGAGAGAGCAGCGGTCGACGGCGGGGCATTCCGCCGTCGTCCGCTGTTTTTCGCGGCGGACGCTATTTTGTCATTTCCTCTTGACCCGCGTGCCGGATCTCTATGAGCCACAACGTATCGCCCTCAACGCGGTCCAGCTCATCCGATGCGAAGTACGCGTGGCCAGTCAACAAACCGGATCTGTCGACCTTCACGTAGCCGATCCGCAGCAGCCTTTCTGCGGTGTGGTGGGGCAAATTGGAGGTCGCAGCAAATCCGTCGATCACGGTGTTGACGAGGCCTCCTGTCTCGGGGTCGGTTTGGCCGTCCGACGTCACTGCCTCCGGATCACCCATTTTCAGGGCCTCGACCTTGCCGATCTTCTTCCCATCCGACGAAACGACGTGCATTCCTTCACGCACCTGCTCGATGACCGCCATGATCTTCTCCCTCATACACGCAACCGCTGAGTGCAAACCAGTGTAGGACTGGCGTGAAGCCAGTAATAGAGGCGGGCTAATAGCCCCAATCACAGGGGAGCACCCAGAGAGCCGCGGGAAGGCCGGGAGGACACATTTCGAGGAGCATTGCGGCAGGCATCGGCTACCGGGGCCGCCGTGTACTTTATGCCTTCGGCAGGCGAAGGGGCTGGCGTGGACGAGGGGCTCTGCTTTTCATGACTGGTGCGTTTTCTCTTGGTGGGATTCAACGGGGTTGGTGCATGAGGCGCGGACGGTGGTGCTTCCGGGGTCAGGAACTTCTTCAGGTCGGTGAGGAGGAGCTTCTTGGGCCGCCATGCACAACCGCGAACGCCACGCCCGAGCCATCCCGCTGACCGTGATCGACGTCGACGACACGCACTGGGCGCGCGGCGCGGCGATCGGTGCCATGCAGCAACCGGCCCCCGCGGATGGGAACACCAACCAGGCAGCAGAGCCTGACAGTGCGTCCTCAGTTGCGCGGTTTCGTCAGGGCAGTGACCCGGCCCGTGCCGTCGTAGCCTCCCGCGGGGGCCTTGAGCCCGTAGATTCCGCCGATGGTGGGCGCGACGTCGACGGTCCGGGCAGCCTCGGAGGACACCGATTCTTTCACTACCAGCGGACTGCCGCCTGATATGAAGAACGGGATGGGCTCTGTGGCGGGGTGACCGTGGTTGCCAGGGATCGGGTTGGACGCGACGTAAGGGTCGGAGAAGCGCCAGCCCGCCCGGCAGTAGGCCACCAGGTCTCCGGCCTCGTCGCCCAGCCGCAGGTCCGCAGGCCTGTTGACCGAGAGCACGCCCTCATGCGCCCGGACCAGCTGTTCGACGGCGGCCAGTCCGGCCGCGCGGTCGGGCTCGGGGCCGGTCCAGTAGAGCAGGTCCGCGCCGCCGTTCTGGGCAATCGTGATGTTCGACTGCAGCTCCGGACGGGACTGGAGGACGAGGTTGATCGAGATGAGGTTGCTGGGGATGGACCAGTCCATGGAATGGTCGGCGAGGACCATCACCACGCTGGACTCCCATTTGCCGGTGTTCTTGAGGTGGTCGATGAAACGCCCCACCTGCAGGTCTGTTTCCGCCAGGGCAGCCTCGCGCGCCGCCCGCAGCGTGGTTCCGGAAACGTCTGAGTGGCCCACGCGGTCGATGTCGCCCAGATTGGTGAACACAAAGTCCGGATCCGGCCCGTTCACCATGGCCAGCAGGGCGTCCATGGTGGCGGCGTCGGGCGCGTGGCCGGTTAAGGGAAGCAGTGGCTGGGGTTCCCACCGGTAGCTGGCGCGGGTACCGAAGATGCCGTAAAGGTACTTCTTGCTCAGCACGGAGCCGGTGGTGAGGCCGAGCTCCTGCAGTCGCTCCAGGAGGGTCGGGAAGTGCAGGTCCGTGGACCGGTCGAGGTCGCGGACGACGCCGTCGGTCCGGTCGAATATGGAGTTGGCCGGCACGCCCGAGCGGTCCGGGCGGACACCCGACATCATCATGACGTGGTTGGGGATGGTTTCCATCACCGGCAGGGAGCGTGCCGCCGGGAAATTGGTGCCGGCATCGCGGAGGGCAGCCAGCCTCGGCGTCAGGGCGGGCGTGATTTCGTCCGGCCGGCAGCCGTCCACCACCAGCACGTAGCTTCGGGTCCGTCCAGCGGCGGGGGCGGCCCAGGCGGTGCCGGGTGCCGCTGAAAGGACGACGGCGGCCCCGCCGGCGGCGGCGATTTGCAGGAACTGCCGGCGTCCCGGCGTCGTAAGTCTGCTGCCGGCGGGCGTGCCCTGCTGCGTTGAACGGCTCACTGGAGTCCTCCCTGCGTCGGGGTGACTTTGCCGGAGTTGGCCTGGACGTTGAATGATGTGGACAGTGTGGCTCCTGAGCTGGCGGACGTGCGTTCGGCGAGGACGAACCAGTCCATCCGAACGCCGGCGGCGGTCACGTCCAGGACGGAGTAGCCGTGCGAGTCGAAGTCCAGGTACTTCACGTGCGGGTTGGCCGCCTTGATGGCGTTCTCGACGCCGACGGATGCGGTCCGGGGCGGAACGTTCAGGATGTCGTCGAGGTTGTCGCTCGTGACGGACGTGCAGACGAGTTCCGCGGCCACGGAATCACCGGTGGCCGGGTAGCTGGCCGGATCCGCGGGGATGTCGCAGGCCCAGCCGGAGTGGATGTCGCCGGTGAGGAACACGGTGTCTTTGACGGCGTTATCCCGCAGGTGGCGGACCACGCGGTTGCGGTCCGCCTCGTAGCCGTCCCATTGGTCCACGTTATAAGGCACGCCGCTGATGCTCCTGCCGCCCATCAGCTTTTGCACACCGGCCAGCTCTGCCGTGTTCAGGGTCGAGGGAACGCGGACGGGCGCAATCATGACGGGATTGCCCACAAGCTTCCATTGCGGGCCCGTGGACTTGAGGTTGCCCAGCAGCCAGTCCATCTGTGCGGCGCCGGTGATAGTGCGGGCGGGGCTGCTGACGGAGGGATCCGCACCGTTGGCGGCCTGCTGGTCACGGTAGGAGCGCAGGTCCAGCATGGACAGGCTGGCGAGGGAGCCGAAGTCCAGGCGTCGGTACAGTTGGCCGCCCGGCTCATAGCGCACGGGCATCCATTCGGCGTAAGCCTTCTGCGCGGCGGCGACGCGCTCCATCCACGCGCCTTCGGCGCCCTCGGTGTGGTTTTCGGCGCCGCCCTTCCACGCGTCGTTAGCGGATTCATGGTCGTCCCAGGTCACGATGAACGGGGCGGCGGCGTGCAGGGCTTGCAGGTCAGGGTCGGTTTTGTACTGGGCGTGACGGCGCCGGTAGTGCGCCAGCTGTGTCATTTCGTGGGCGGGTTCGTGGGGGCGGACGACGACGTCGCGTGCCTGGTATTCGCCGGGCCCGTATTCGTAGAGGTAGTCGCCGAGGTGAAGGACGGCGTCGAGGTCGCCGCGCGCGGCCAGATGGCGGTAGGACGAAAAGTAGCCCGCCTGCCAGTTGGCGCACGACACGACGCCGAACTTCAGCCGGTCCACGGCCGCACCCGCCGCGGGGGCGGTGCGCGTACGGCCCGCCGGCGATACGGCCTGTCCCAGCTTGAAGCGATACCAGTAGTTGGTGGCAGGGGCCAGCCGGCCCGCGATGACCTTGACCGTATGGTCCCGGGCCGCGCCGGTGGCGGCAGTACCCCTGGCCACGATCTTCTTGAAGCCGGCGTCTGCAGCGATTTCCCAGCCGACGGACACATCCGGGCCCAGCCCGGTGCCTGGCAGCGCTGCGGGCGCTGGCGTCACGCGGGTCCACAGCAGCACGCTGTCTGCCATCGGGTCTCCCGAGGCGACCCCATGGCAGAAGGCGCCGCCCGGGGAGGCGGAAAAACCACTTGCTGCGGTGCCGGAAACCATGGCCCCAGCCACGGCAGCGACCCCTGCCGAGCGCAGTACTTGACGACGAGTAAAGTTAGTCATGCCTTCCAGTATCCGCACGCTCAAAGGGTCAAGGGGCGGCTTTTTGGCCTAGTTAGCCAGACGTTCACCCAGTGTTTTCCGTGGCGCAGTCCATATCCTGGCTTATCCAGCACTAGGGAAGCGAGAGGTTCTCCACTGGCCCAGGGTCATCACATCGCCAAAACCGAGAGGTGACGTCCGGTCTTTGATCAGGCGCACATTCCCGGTTTTTCCCGGCGTTTTCACAAGGGCAGGGGCCGGTTCTCGACGACGCTTTTCATCACGAGGGTGGAGCTGAGCCGCTGGACGCCGGGGAGCGTGGAGATGCGGTCGTCGTAGAGCTTCTGGAAGGCCCGCAGGTCCCGGGCGACCACCTGCAGGAGGTAGTCCGGATCGCCGAACAGCCGCTGGGCCTGCAGGACATTGGGGATGGTGGCGACGGCCTCTTCGAAGGATGCGACGGTGGCACGGTCGGCGTCGCAAAGTTGGAAGCGCCTTTGGGGCTGACTTTCCTAGGCTTGGAGGGGACCTTCGGACACTCCGCGGGTCAGCATTCAAGGAGATGGAATGGCATTTGGTGCTGTCGCAGCGTTCTGGGCGGTGTCCTTCCTGTTTGTGCTGACCCCGGGGGCGGACTGGGCCTATGCGATTTCGGCCGGGCAGCGGCACCGGACGGTACTGCCCGCCGTCGGGGGTCTGCTGTCCGGGCATGTGGCCGCCACTGCCGTGGTCGCCGCCGGCGTTGGGGGCTGTGGTCGCCGGTTCGGCGTACCTGGTTTGGATGGGGATCGGCATGCTCCGGAGCCCTGCCATCCCGCAGGAGGGTGGCGAACAGGCTTCCGGCTCCTGGTTCCGGCAGACGCTCAAGGGCGCGGGGATCAGTGGGCTGAACCCGAAGCTTTTCCTGCTGTTCCTGGCGCTGCTGCCGCAGTTCACCGACCCCGGCGCCGAGTGGCCTGTCGCCGGGCAGATTGTGACGCTGGGCCTCGTTCACGTGGCGAGCTGCGCCGTCGTCTATACCGGGGTGGGCGCCGGGGCCCGGGTGGTGCTGCGCACCCGGCCCGCCGCTGCCCGGACGGTGACCCGCGTCTCCGGCGCCGCCATGGTGGCGATCGGACTGTTCCTCCTCGCGGAGCAGCTGATGCACTGACCAAGGAAGGCCCGACGGCGGCACCTCACCAAAGAGCCCCAAGAACCATCAATGAACCCAGGAGTACGCCTTGCATCCCGAACAGCTTCACCGGACCTATCTGGACCTCACCACCCCGCACGTCGCGGACGCCTGCATGCGGCTCGGCATCCCGGTCCGCTGGGCCCCGCCGGGAACCGTCCCGCTGTGGAGCGGCACGCACGTGGCGGGCCGGATCCGACCTGCCCGGCACTACGGCAGCGTCGACGTCTTCCTCGAGGCCATCGAACGCGCCGATCCCGGCGATGTCCTGGTGGTCGACAATGGCGGACGGCATGACGAGGCCTGCGTCGGAGACCTCGTGACGCTCGAGGTAAGCCGGGCAGGGCTGGCCGGCATCCTCATCTGGGGGCTCCACCGCGACACCGCCGAGCTGCGGAGCATCCGCCTGCCGGTCTTCAGCCAGGGGGCACTGCCCGTGGGCCCGCAGCGGCTCGACCCACGCGACCCTGAGGCGCTCGAATCCGCAAGGTGCGGCCAGCACAGCGTGTCAGCCGCCGACTTCGTCCTGGGGGACGACGACGGTGCCCTGTTCATCCCGCTCAGCCGCGCCGGCGACGTCGCTGACGTGGCCGCCACGATCCGGGACACGGAACGCTCCCAGACCGCGAAAATGCATATGGGAACCACGTTCCGGACCCAGGCCCGCCTGGGGGAGTACCTCGCAGCCCGGGACACGGACCCCGGCATCACCTTCCGCCAGCACCTGCGCGCGTTCGGAGGGGAGATTGAAGAGTAGCCGGTGCTTCGACGAGCCCTCCAAGACATCCTCGATGATGTGGGCTCGCTGTTGATCCGTCCGACATTTATCCAAATATTCGATTAACTATTCGGCGAATATGGCGGTGTCGGAAATCGGCCCGAACGGCACCATTCGACACTGACCTGCGTGGATAGAGCCTAGGCCTTCGCCGGCAATTGCTGGGCCGCCCGGAGGGCTGGTTTTCAGCCAACGCACGCCTTAGGTCCGCCGCAGTTTCGGGCGTAGAGTCCGTTAGTAAGCTCTCTTACAAATTTGTGGGGCAGTGTCTTAGGGCGTTTGCCCTACTGGGAAGGGACTGCCATGAAACACAATTCAGCGCATCTTGGGTCGCACAAGCACATTTCGAGCGTATTTCGCCGTCGAGCAGCAGTAGGCGGCGCAACCGGCGTTGTTATCCTGGCCGCGGCCATACTGTTGCAGCAGGTGCCGGCCTTCGCGGCCACCACGGTCAATTTAGGCACCGCCACCTCCTACTCCGTGCTTGCCGGCACCACAGTGACCAACACCGGTCTCACTACACTCCAAAGAGACCTGGGCGTCAGCCCAGGGACTGCGATCACCGGGTTTCCGCCTGGCAATTCGGCCGGGGTCACCCACGCAGCCGATGCGGTGGCCCTCCAAGCGCAGTCGGACGTGACCATTGCCTACAACAACGCCGCAGGCCAACCGTTGACTACCAGCGTTTCGGGAGACCTTGTGGGCAGGACCCTAACGGAAGGTGTCTACGGGTCCACTTCCTCGTTGGCCCTCAGCGGACCGCTCACGCTTGACGGCCAAGGCAATCCCAACTCCGTATTTGTCTTCCAAGCAGCTTCGACGCTAATCACCGCTTCGGCCAGCAGCATCATCCTGACCAACAGCGCCCAAGCCTGCAACGTGTTCTGGCAGGTTGGCAGCTCAGCTACTTTGGGCACCGCCTCAAGTTTCAAAGGGACCATTCTTGCCCTCACATCGATAACTGTCGAGACTGGCGCAACAGTAGAGGGTCGGGCACTGGCCCGTAACGGGCAGGTCTCACTGGATACGAACGTGTTTATCAGTCCCTCCTGCGCCACAACGCCCAGCACATCGGCCCCCGCCACTGGGACGCCAACGACGACAACCCAAAGCCCTTCACCGACGGCAATTGACACCACCACACCGCGGGCTAACGAGACCGAATCCACCCCCTCTGAATCGGCAGTGCCACTGGCCGGCACGGGCGGGTTGGGCAGGAACAAAGGCACCAACGTTGACACGGCGGTAAGCCCTTCAAACGGAGGCCCGGCGGTTTTCGGCGCAATCGCTGCCGCTCTTGCAGTAACCACAGCAATCGTATTTGCCGTCAGGCCGGTAGCCGGTAGGCGTCGGAGCAGTCAGGAGTAGAGGTTTGCGGAGGGGTTCTGTTCTAAGCGGCCGGCACCTCCGCACGCCGGGCCCGGTACACCTGGTGGGGCGTCCGTCGTCGGCCGGGCGCGCTCGTGCTGGAAAGCGGAAGGCGAGGACCGTGGGCAGGGCGGCGGTGGTCCGCTCGCTTGTTGGTGGGGTATCGCTGGCCGCAGTGCTTTTGGCGTGGGGGTCTTCATCGACAGTTACAACGAGTCCGCAAACTTCCGACTCACCGCAGTCCTTCGTCGCCGCAAGCCCGCCTAACAATGCACTGGAGGAGGCCGATGCTTCCTCTACTGGCTCACCGCCATTGCACATCACGTATGGGGCGGTGGAGATGGATCAAGCCGTCCTGCCGTTGTCTCCGACTGAGCAGGAGACGAGCCTCGGTTCCATCGTTCCTCCACACACCGCGGACGCCTACTGGCTTACCCCGTACGGGGCCCCTGGCGCCTGGTCCACTAACACCACCTACATAGTTGGGCACAGCTGGGAGGGGCGGGCGTCCCCATTCAACAACATCAGTTCCCTGTCACAACCTGGTGATGTATTGACCGTC
Source organism: Pseudarthrobacter humi (assembly GCF_024294965.1). NCBI lineage: Bacteria > Bacillati > Actinomycetota > Actinomycetes > Micrococcales > Micrococcaceae > Pseudarthrobacter > Pseudarthrobacter humi. The sequence continues at coordinate 16,003 of NZ_JANCLV010000023.1, read as the reverse complement.
ACCACGGCAGAAGGACCGGTCCACTACAAAATCGATCGGGTCACCACGGAGTACAAGGACACCCTGAAGGACAGCGCGATCTGGGACAAGGCGCCGGGCCGTCTCGTCCTGATCACGTGTTTTATGGAAGACCTAGGGGGGAAAAACATCATCATTCAAGCCAGCCCGCTGCCTGCCGCATAGCAACAGGGCGGATCGTTCAACCGCTCTCGGTTGCTCAAGGCTCATGGTGTGTCCAAGAGGCGCTCGCCGGACTCCACTTCCGGCTGTCGCCTCTTACCCAGCGACAGCCTGGGCGTCGCGGCAATAATGAGGGCAGCCACGGCCACCGCCGCGCTCAGGATCAGGCCCGGCCGGTACTGTTCCAGCATCGCGGCGGCATCGAGGGCGGCACCTGCCTCGGGCACATTGCCGTGACCGCTCACCATTGCCGTGGTGACGGCCAGCACCAGGGCGGCGCCGACTTGGGTGCTGGTCTGGATCAGGCCTGCGGCCAGGCCTTGCTCGGAATCACGGATGCCAGCGGTGGCCTGGACGTTGATGGACGGGAAGGCGAGGGCGAAGCCAATCCCCAGCAACAGGACGGACGGCAGGATGTCGGTCACGTAATTGGGCGAGGTGCCTACGCGAAGGAACAGCACGTATCCGAGCGTCAACGACGCCAGTCCCGTCAGGATCAGCCGCGGGGCGCCGAATCTCTCGATGAGCCGGTCCGCGAAGGGTGCGCTCGAGGCAACCAGCAAGCCGGTCGGGAGCAGCGCCAGGGCCATGCCAAGGGGGCTCCATCCCAGCACGGACTGCAGGTAGAGCGTCAGGATGAACTGGAAACTCAGATAGGAGCCGAACAGCCCCACGGCACTGAGGTTGGCCCGGGCAACCCAGCCTTCCTTGAGGATGCTGAACCGGATCAGGGGGTGCTTGACGCGGTTTTCGATCACGGCGAACGCTGCCAGCACCGCGGTGGAGGCTACGAATCCGGCGATAGTTGCCACAGATCCCCAGCCGTTCCCCGGTGCCGCTACCAGCGTGTACACCAGCCCCAGCATGCCGCCCGCGAGCGTGATGGCGCCCCAGACGTCATGCCCGCTCTCCTGCTCCCCGGTGGTGTCCTTGCCCCCGGCCCGGCCTGCGGCTTCGTCCCGGGGGATGTACCTCAGGCCAAGGATCACGACGGCGACTGCCACCGGAACGGAGACCAGGAAGGTCCAGCGCCAGCTCAGGGAGGTCATGAGGCCACCCACCACCAGGCCGAGGGAGAATCCACTGGCGCCGAACGTGGTGAAGATGGACAAGGCGCGGTTGCGTTCGCGCCCTTCGGCGAAGCTGGTAGTGATGATCGAGAAGGCGGCGGGAGCCGTGAATGCGGCGGCCAGGCCCTTGACGAACCGGGTGGCGATCAGCAGCGCCGGGTCATCCACCAGCCCGCCGAGCAGGGATGCTGCGGCGAAAACGCCGAGCGCAATCAGGAAGATACGACGCCGGCCGAGCAGGTCCGCCATCCGTCCGCCCAGCAGGAGCAGGCTTCCGTAGCCGAGCACGTAGGCGGAGACGATCCACTGGAGGGATTCGGTTCCGAGATGAAGTTCGGTGCCGATCGAGGGCAGGGCCACGCCGACCATTGATACGTCCAGTGCGTCGAGTGCCAGGACGGTGCACAGGACCAGGAGGAGCATCCATTGTGCACGGGTCCAGCGCACGGCTGTCAGCCGGCCTCCGGCTGATCTTTCAAGGGTGGAAGTTGAAGTCATGGCTACAACTTATATGACACGTCATTGAATGACAAGGAATATTATGACGTGGACTTTTAATTCGTCTTGAACTAGAATCGCTGCATGGCAAAACCGCAGGACCAACAGCTGGTTGAGCAATGGCGCAGCATCCAGACAACGTACTTCCATACCGCCGGGGCGCTGGACCGTGCGCTGGAGTCGAAGTTCAGCATCGGCCTGACGGAGTTTGAAATCCTGGACCTCGTGGCCGAAAGCACCGATGCGGCCTGCCGCATGAAGCAACTCGGTGAGCGCACGCCCATGACCCAGAGTGCCATGTCCAAGGTGGTGGACCGGCTCGACAAAGCCGGACTGATTTCCCGCAAGTCCTGCGAAGATGACCGGCGCTCCCTGTTCCTGGAACTCACCGACGCCGGCCGCGCTCTCCACCGGCAGGCCGCCGTCGAGCACCGCGCCCTGCTGAGGGAAAACCTGGCCAAAGACTAACCGAAGGCCTTGCCGTCCTGGCTGGGCTCGTCCTCGTCCGAGGTTGCGATGTGATGGGGCGCGTCAGTGATCGTCTATAAAGATCTCTTCGATCTTCAGGCCGAACAGCCTGGCGAGCAGGAAGGCGACGGGAGGCTCGGGTCGAACTTCCCCGCGGCAAGCGCGGCCCAGCTCGCCGCCGGCTGCGCATCCCAAAAGAAGTCCGTGCCGAACTTGGCCACCCGGTGTCAAGGTCGCTTGACATGGCCCGGCCGGCTCTTTCTTGTCAGGCCTGGGTTGTCCTCCCTGGCCGGCGGTACCGGCTTGCAAACGTGGGCGGCGCAGGCTGGGGGATATTGGAGAGATCCGCGCCAGGCCGCCGTCGTCGTAATTCCAGGGCGAGGGCCTCCTGTCCGCGGGCCATTGCCCAACGGTGGTTTGCGGAAAAGGCGGGCCTGAGCAGCCAGCTCAACCGACGCAGTAGCGGTTTTGCCGCGCTGACCCGCCAGTCATAGGTGACAACCGTTTCCGGCCCGTCCTGTACGAAGGTCCAGCGTCCGGTGCCGTTGAGGTCACCGTTCGCGGAGATTGCGAAGCCATGCTCCGTGATGGGCTCGGTGACGGTGAGCTGCCACTTCAGGGTGTACGGCAACCAACCTTTGGTATGAAGGGAGAACGCCTTTCCACTGCCATCCGGGTTGCCTGGATCGAGTGGCACAACAGCCAAATACACCGAGGGCCACCAGCGGGCCGGTTCCGCATGCTTTGAGCGACTTAGACTGCACGCATGTCCGAAACTGAACGAACCACAGACCCGGTCTTCGAAGCTGCCTACGAGGCCGCACAAAAGAGCCTCCGAGAGGGCGGCATCCCGATCGGTGCTGCCTTGGCCCGCGGCGGGGTGGTCATTGCCAGCGGCCACAACAAGCGTGTCCAGCATGGCGATCCAATCGCCCACGGCGAGATGTCTGCGTTGCGGGCTGCCGGACGCCAGAAGAGCTACCGGGACACAACCCTCTACACCACCCTGGCACCGTGTGCGATGTGTACCGGGACCATCATCCAGTTCAAGATTCCGCGCGTGGTGGTGGGCGAGGCCGAGACGTTCCCCGGCGAATTCGAACTTCTCCGCTCACGCGGCGTCGAAGTGGTGGTATTGAATGATGCCCGTTGCGTCGAGATGATGCGCACCTTCCAGGACGAAAACCCTGAACTATGGGCGGAGGACATCGCCGAGTAAGGACCTCGCTGGACACCTTCGCAGCCTGGTCGCAACCTTTGAAGTCCTAGCATGGGGGCCAGGACGAAGACGTCTGTTTTCCAGAGGAGTGACCATGACTGTTTATGTACAGCCCGGCCAATCAGGATCCAAGGTCCAGTTCAAGGACCGCTATGAGAACTGGATCGGCGGAGAATGGGTGGCTCCAACGACCGGCCAATACATCGAGAACGTTTCCCCGGTGAACGGAAAGCAATTCACCGAGGTGGCACGCGGCGCCGCCGCGGACGTTCAGCTCGCACTCGATGCCGCGCACAAGGCCGCACCGGCGTGGGGCAAGGCTTCGGCCACAGAGCGCGCCGCCGTGCTGAACAAGATCGCCGACCGGATCGACGCGAACCTTGAGATGCTCGCCGTCGCCGAATCGTGGGACAACGGCAAGCCCATCCGCGAAACGTTGAATGCGGACATTCCGCTCGCTGCGGACCACTTCCGCTACTTTGCCTCCGCCATCCGCGCCCAGGAAGGCCGGCTGTCCCAGCTCGACGACGACACCACGGCCTACCACTTCCACGAGCCGCTCGGCGTCGTGGGCCAGATCATCCCGTGGAACTTCCCCATCCTGATGGCCGTCTGGAAGATGGCTCCTGCCCTGGCGGCCGGCAACGCAGTGGTGCTCAAGCCCGCTTCCAACACCCCGGCCTCCATCCTGGTCCTGGCGGAACTCATTGCGGACCTGCTGCCTGCGGGCCTGCTGAATATCGTCAACGGCTTCGGGGCGGAAGTGGGTAAGCCGCTGGCCTCCAGCCCGCGGATCCGCAAGATCGCCTTCACCGGCGAAACCTCCACCGGGCGCCTGATCAGCCAGTACGCCAGCCAGAACCTGATCCCGGTCACCCTGGAACTCGGCGGCAAGAGCCCGAACATCTTCTTCAACGATGTTGCCGAATCCAACGACGCGTTCTACGACAAGGCGCTGGAGGGCTTCACCCTGTACGCCTTCAACCAGGGCGAAGTCTGCAGCAGCCCCTCCCGTGCCCTCGTCCAGGACGGTATCTACGATTCCTTCATGGCTGATGCCGTGGCCAGGACAGAACAGATCATCCAGGGCAACCCGCTGGACACCAACACCCAGATCGGCGCCCAGGCCTCCGTGGGCCAGATGGAGAAGATCCTCTCCTACATCGACATCGGACTCGAGGAGGGCGCCAAAATCCTGGCCGGCGGTGCGCGGTCGGAGCTTGACGGGGACCTGGCCGGCGGTTTCTATGTCCAGCCGACCATTTTTGAGGGGCACAACTGGATGCGGATTTTCCAGGAGGAGATCTTCGGCCCGGTGGTCTCCGTTGCGCGCTTCAGCGACTACAAGGACGCAGTCAGCATCGCCAACGACACCCTCTACGGCCTCGGCGCCGGCGTCTGGTCCCGCAACGGCAACGTCGCTTACCGTGCGGGCCGCGAGATCCAGGCAGGCCGGGTGTGGGTGAACAACTACCACGCCTACCCTGCCGGCGCCGCGTTCGGCGGGTACAAGTCCTCGGGCATCGGCCGTGAGAACCATGCCATGATGCTGGACCACTACCAGCAGACCAAGAACCTCCTGGTCAGCCACTCTGAGAACAAGCTCGGCTTCTTCTAGCCCGGCAGATAGCACAACAAACTGGTACTACGAAGGGGCTTTTACATGACGAGAATGCTGATTATCGGACCTCCCGGTTCGGGTAAGGGAACGCAGGCGGAACGGATTTCGGAGCGCCTCGGCGTAGCCGCGGTCTCCACCGGCGACATCTTCCGCGCCAACGTGAAGGGCGAAACTCCTCTTGGCATCGAGGCCAAGAAGTACATGGACGCCGGGGACTTCGTTCCGGACAGCGTCACCAACGAAATGGTCAGGTCGCGCCTCAGCGAGGATGACGTGGACGCCGGCTTCCTGCTGGACGGCTACCCGCGCACCACGGCGCAGGTGGACTACCTTGACGGGATCCTCGCGAACAGCGAAGAAAAGCTCGACGTCGTCCTGCAGCTCACGGCCGACGACGAGGAACTCGTCTCGCGCCTGTTGGGCCGTGCCAAGGAAACCGGCCGGAGCGACGACAACGAAGCCGTGATCCGCCACCGCCTTGACCTGTACCACGAGCAGACCGAGGCCGTTGTGGCCAAGTATGCCGAACGCGGCATCCTGACCCAGGTAGACGGGATCGGCGGCGTCGGCGAGGTCACGGACAGGGTGATGAACACGCTCGGAGATCTTCTTAAGGTCTCCGCCGAAATCGGACGGTAGTACTCAACCGCCTGCACCGCTGATGCGTAGCGGTGATCGAGCCTGTCGGAAACCACCACCGGAATCCGACAGGCTCGGCCCGGCTGTACGGGCGAACGCACGGCTCGTCGCCGTCATCGAGGCGTCCGGTGACGCGTTGCCGGGTACGGCGGCACTGGCCAATTCCTGGGTGCGGCTAGGCGGGGGCCAGAGCCCGCACCGAGTTCCGTTCCACGGTGGGACAGTGGATTTTTGTGGGGTCAGCGGCCGGTGCTTCTTCAAGGCCCAGGAGCATCCGCACTCCGGCTGCGCCCAGTTCGTAGTGGGGGAGAGCTACGGTGGAAAGCGGGGGCCGGACGTGGGCGGCGATGACTTCCTGGTTATCGAATCCCACCACTGCCATGTCCTCGGGGATGGAGAGCCCGTGCTCGCGCAGCCCGTCGTATAGCCCCATCGCCATTCGGTCGTTGTAGCAGTACACAGCAGTGGCTTCGCGCTTGAGGAGTTCCTCGGTCGCTCCGTACCCGCCTTCCTGGTCCGGGTAGGCTTCCAGGACCAGGCCCGCGTCGAACGGGATGCCTTCCGCTTCCAGCGCTTCCCTGTAGCCCTGGAGTCGTCCGTCCTTAGCCGGGGCCGGGATGGTGGCGTTGATGAAGGCGATCCGGCGGTGGCCGTGTTTCAGCAGGATCTCCGTGGCTGAACGGCCGCCCTGTACTTCATCCGGGACCACGGCCCGGGCGCCCGGTTCCGTGGAAAAGCAGTTGACGAGGACGAAGTCCGACTCCTTCAGGGAGGCCGGGATGTCCGTGGGCCGGTGGAACCAGGTGGAGTAGAGGATTCCGCGCACCTTGTATTCGAGCATCATGGCAATCGCGTCCGTCTCCAGCTCGCGGTTGCCTTCGGTGTTGGCGATGAGAAGTGCGTAGCCGTGCTTCCAGGCTTCATCCTGGGCGCCATGGATGATCTGGCCGGCAAAAGGGGTGGTGGCAATGGCATCGGCCACGAGCCCGATGAACCGCGAACTCCCGCTGACCAGGGTTTGCGCCATGGCATTCGGCCGGTAGCCCAGGTCCCGGATGGCGTCCCGCACGCGCTGGCGGGTTTCGTCGGATATCCGGGCAGTCTTTTTCTTGTTCACTACCAGGGAGACGGTGGCAGTCGAAACGCCCGCGGCCTCGGCTACCTGCCGGAGCGTGACGGGTTGAGGGCGCCCGGGACGCTTGAGGGGTGCAGCCGCACCCAGCGGTGTGACCGAACTATTCTCCTGCGAATTCATGAGCCCTCCTTGAGGAGTATATCCGGCTGTTCCTGCTGTCATCCCTTGCTCCCACCGCTCTCCAGGCCTTGGATCATGGCTTTGTTCAGCACAAGGAAGACCAGCAGCAGGGGCGTGATGGTGATGCAGACGGCGGCGAAGGTGGCCGTCCAGTCCGTCTTTCCCATGGCGCCGATGTAGTTCTGCAGACCCAGTGGAATGGTCTTCAGTTCTTCGGAAAGGACGAAGGTGTTGGCGAAGATGAAATCGTTCCAGATGAAGATGCTGTTGACCAGGACGACCGTCACGACGGTATTTACCGAAAGGGGCAGCGTGATGAGTCCGAAGATCCGGTATGGACCTGCTCCGTCAAGGGACGCGGCCTCGTACGTTTCCCGGGGGATGTATTCAAAGAACGAGGAGAAAAGGTAGATCGACATCGGAAGGGCGAAGCCGGCCAGGGGAATGATCATCGACGGGTAGGTGTCGAGCAGGTTGATGGTTGAGTAGTCGATGAAGAGCGGCACGAGGGCGATCTGGACGGGCACGATGATGCCGACCAGGAAAAGGCTGCGGACGAACTTGCTGAACCGGAACCCGAGGACCTGCAGCGCATAGGCTGCCATCATTCCGAGCAGCACAATCAGGACATTGGCTCCCATGGTGACGATGAAGCTGTTCAGGATGTTCAACCAGAGGTTGCCCGTCTCGAAGGCGCGGGCGTAGTTCTCCCACGTCAGGGACTTCGGCAGTGCGAAGGGGTCGCCGGTCGCGAAGTCGTGTTCGGTGCGGAGGCTGGTGATGAAAAGCCAGGCGAGAGGGTAGACCTGCACGATGACGATGAGGGCGATAAGCACTCTTGACAGGGTGCTGTGGAGGCTGGGCGGCTTGCGTCGGCGGAGCTGCGGCGGGCTGTCTGGTGGGATTGCCACAGGCCTGGTGATCGGAGCTGCCGGCGCGGTCATGCGTCCGCCTTTCGTTTGAGCAGGAACAGGATGAGCCCTACGGCCACCAGGCACTCGACAACGATGAATACGGCGATGGTGCTGGCGTATCCGAAGTCGGTGCTGGAGAAGGCCGTCTTGTACATGTAGGTGGTCAGCAGCTCCGAGGACTGTCCGGGGCCGCCGTTGGTCATGAGGTAGGGGATGTCGAATCCGCGCAGGCCGTAGGTGGTTGCCATGATCGTGGTGGTGATCCAGACGGGCATGATGTGCGGGAAGCGGATCTTGGTGAACAGCTGCCACCGCGAGGCGCCGTCGAGGCGGGCCGCCTCCTCAAGTTCCTGCGGGACGGACAGCAGTGCCGCGTAGATGATGAGCATGTACAGGCCGGTGAACCGCCACCCTTCCGGAGCCGATACTGCGGTGAGCACGGTGTTGATGTCCGAGAGCCAGGGCCGTTCAAGGGCGCCGAGGCCGATCCAGTGCAGGAGCTGGTTGAGCAGGCCAACCGGTTCGATCGAGTAGATGCGCACGAAGAGGAACGCGATGGCCACGGTGGAGATCACCGCCGGCAGCAGGTAGAGGGTCTTGATGAGCTCGCGGCCGCGTCGCATCGAGGTGAGGAGGCTGGCCACGACCAGGGCGCCGCCGAGCTGCAGCACCAGGCAGATGGCCAGATATCCGAGGGCGTTGAAGAAGGAGCGCCAGAAGATGTCGTCTGCGGTGAGCATCCGCACGTAGTTGGCGAGCCCTACGAACTCCATGTCGCTGATGCCGTTCCAGGAGAAGAAGCTGAGGAACAGCGACTGCACGATGGGGAACAGCACGGCGACGCAGTAAAGGAACAAAGGTGGGAGCAGGAACACCAGGACGGAAAGTCGTGACCTGTTGGGGAGCATGGCTAGGCCTTTCGGGTGGGGGCCGCAGCCGCAGCCCCCACCGCTGTGATTACTTGAAGAACTTCGGGGCGTTCTGCGCGATGGTGCTGTCCATCGTGCTGGTGAACTGTTCGGGCGTGATGTTGCCCTGGACGAGGAGCACTAGCTCCTGCTGCAGCCGGCCGTTGGTTGTCGGGTCAAGCTGAGTGTCCCACGGCATGGCCTGCTTGCCCCCGAGGTCGTTGGCCTTCTCCAGGGCCTTCTTGTACAAGGGCGTGGCGTTGGCCGGCAGGACGGTCTCCACATTGGTGGTCGGCGAGAGCGCGCCGGTGGCCGCGTACTCGGCCGGGTACTTCTTCAGCGCGAACTTCAGGAAGTCGCTGACCAGCGGGTCGTAGGTCTTGGAGTTGACGGCCATTCCAATGCCCGACGGCGACACGAACTCGTTTGCCGCCGTGACGGATCCTGCAGTCGTGGGCAGGGTGAAGAAATCGATGTCATCGCGCACTTCAGGATTCAGCTTGTCCGTGGCCAGGCTGGGCAGTTCCCAGGTGCCAATGTTGTACATCGCTGCCTGGCCGGAGGTGAACTGGTTCTGGGCGTCGGAGTAGCCCTGCGATGAGAAGCCATCCTGGAAGCACTTGGCCTTGCCGAGCGCCGCCAGCCATTCGACGGTCTTCTGGCCTGCGGGGTCAGAGAACTTTGCTTCGCCCTTCTTGAGCTTCTGGATGAAGTCCGGCCCGGCTTCACGGAACGGCTGGTAGGCGACGTACCGCTCGAGCGGCCACTGGTCCTGGCCGTCGATGGCGATGGGGGTGATGCCGGCATCGCGCAGGGCGGTGCACATCGCGGGGATGTCATCGAGGGACTTCGGGACGGAGACCCCGGCCTTCTGCAGCAGGGCTTTGTTGTACCAGACGAACTCCAGCTCGAACTGGAACGGGATCATGTTCAGGGACCCGTCGTCGAAACGCTGGTAATCCAGCGCGCTGGGCCGGTAGTCGTCGTAGACGTCCAGGGACTTCAGCAGCTTTTCGGCGTCGACCATTTTGCCTTGTTTGGCCAGCTGTTGGGCGAAGGGCGTGGCGTCGGTGTCGAAGAGCTCGGGGAGTTTGTTGGCCGCGGCCAGCGTCTCGAGCTTTTGGATGTAGGAGGGCCGGTCGGGAGTGGTGATGAGCTTCAGTTCGAAGCCCGGGTGGTCTTTGGCGTACTCGTCCGCCAGCTTCTTCATGATGTTGATGACGGCCCCGTCGGCCGGCCGCGAAAGCAGCCACGAGATTTCACGGGCCTTGATTTCCCCGGTGGGGCTGACGTTGGATGGGTCCGTGGACCCTCCGCCGCCGCAGGCTGTCAAAGCCAGGGCGGTGACGGCTGCGACAGCGGCAGCACGGAAGAGTTTTTTCATGGGGGCAATCTCCTTTGATTGGAACGGAGGATGAGGGTGGTGGTTATTTAGTTGTCGGTGCGCTGACGTATTTGAAGTTCAGTGACGGTGACGGATCCTTCGCCGGCGAAAACGCCGATCCGCCCCGCGGGCAAGTCGTAGATCCTGGTGCTGAGGGCCACCTGACGGTCCAGGACGGCAACGCAGATGTCGCCATCGACGATGACTTCCAGGGTGTGTTCGCCGGGGGAAAGGTCGCACGGGCGTTCCAGCTCGATGTGGAACGGAATGTCGCCGGAGACATGCCATTGCGCGTCTCCGGTGCTGGTCCTGGGCCACCGGTCGAAGACGAGCCTGCCGCGCTTCGGTTCCAGGCGCAGCACGTAGGACTGGTCCCCGTCCTGGCTGGAGCGCAGCAGCAGACCGCATTCCGTTGTCCCGGGGGCAATGTCCAGCACTGCCTTCGCGTAAAACTGGCTGGGCAGTTCTTCCTCCGAGACGACGGCGGTGTATCCGTCCGGGACGTTGAGCCGGGTGGGCAGTTCGTGTGCCAGGGACACCGGGACGTCCTCCCAGAAGCTGTCCACCAGTTCATCGGCGAAGGCGAACCCGAGCGTTCCGTCCGCATTTTGGCGGGCTTCCAGGACGGACATCGTGCCTGCCCACTGCCAGGGTCCGTCGTCGCGGTTGCCTTCCTTGCTGGCGATCCAGCCGAAAAAGAAACGGCGCCCGTCCCGCTCCGCGGTCTTTGAGGCGTAGTAGGCGCGCCCGTCGATACTGTCCAGGTCCGGTACAGTCCACGGGCCGTCGGGGCTCTTGGCCATGCGGTACCGGGTGGTGAACGATTCGGAGAACTCCGAGTAGACCATGTACCACCAGTCACCCCACGCGAAGACATCCGGGCACTCATGCGTGATGTAGCGGCGCGGATCCCAGAACGGTTCGGTGTGCCGCCAGTTCACCAGGTCTTCGGACACACACTGCGCGATGACGCCGCGGCGGCGTTCAGGTCCTGCGGAGTGCCGTGCCGCCAGCAGCATCCGCCACTGGCCTGCCGCCTCATCCCGGAAGACGAACGGATCCCGCCAGTCCCCGGACTCATAGCCGTCCGGGGCGCCGAAAGTGAGCTCGGGGTGCTTCACCCAGGTCTGCATGCCATCGGTGCTGGTGGCCTGCATGACCAGTTGCAGGGGAGCGCCGTCCGGTCCGAGGTTCCGTGGGTTCTGTCCCGTGTAGAACAGGCGGTGGTTGCCGCTTTCATCGACGACGACGCTGCCCGTGTAAGCGTTGAAGTCCAGGTCGGTGTCGCTTCCGTGGTGGAGCGAAACACCCTGGTCCTCAAACTGCGTGAGGTCTTTGGTGGTGACAAGGTTCCACGACGTTCCCGGCTTCGGGTCTGAGCGGACCTCGTGAAGGTAGAAGAGCCAGAACTCCCCGTCCTTCTCGAAGGGGATAAGATCGCCAACCCATCCATCGGAGGGCTGGAAGAAGACTGAGCGTTTCATCGGCACTGATGTCCATTTCTGCTAAAACGTTTGATCACTTGTAATCTAGCCCCAATCGGAAACCTGATCAAGCGTTTTAGCAAAGTTTAGGTTTATTCTTTCGCTGGTCTTAATCCGGAGGATGCGGACGGCGCGGAAGCAGCCTCATACTTCCCCCGGACCTCCGGTTTCGGAAGCTTCGGACGACACCGTACTGCCGGCCGACAGGAAGCTCCTGAGGGCCGGCAGCCTGGTTCAGGTCCTAGCTGAATTCGCGGATGGTGATTCCGGAGAAGGTCGCAGGGCCGCCGTCGGCGTATAGCGAGATTCCGGTGTCGCCGTCTGCGAAGTGCACCTGCTGCGAGAGCACCGTTTGCCCGGCATTGACGAAGACTTCGACGCTCTGTTTGTCGACGAAAATGCGCAGGTGCACTGCTCGTGCGGCGGCGTCGATGGGCGCCGCCGCACGGGTGTACGGCACGAGCGAGAAGCCGCCCTGGTCCGAAGGGGCGCGGTCGACATAGACCTCGTCAACGTACTTGCCGATGTTCGTGTGGCGCGTGCCGTTGGCGGAGCGCCCCACCGATACGCCGACGTTCGCGGCAGCATCCCACGAGATGTCGAGTTCGAGCTCGTAGGCGCTGCCGCTCCACGGCAGCACTGCGCTCCCGTTCACGGTGCGGTCGGGCAGCACGGTTGTCGAGCTGACGTAATTTGAGAGCTCCCCGACCGGGGCGCTGAGCAGGCTGTACCAGCCTTCTGGCTGACGCTCCAGGCGCAGCTCGCGCACGATCGAGTTCTGGCCGTTGTACCCGTCGGAGGCATCGGTGGGAACATCGCGCGCGGCGTACTTCCAGTTGTTCATCCAGGCGACCGCGTACCGTCGCTCGTCCGGCGCATCGACCGCCGGCCAGGTCACGGCGGCGTACCAGTCCCAGCCCCAATCGAGCCACTGCGGGTCGAGGTTGTTGGTGATAAATTCTTCGCCATTCCAGGCGCCTGTCCAGTAGGCGAAGGTCATCGGCAGGCCGATGCTGTAGGCGTCCATGCTGGCGCCGAGCACCCAGTGCCGTGTTCCGTCACTGGCGGTCATCTGGAAGAGGTCGGGGCACTCGATGCCGCCAAGCGCGTGATTCGGGTAGTCGAAGTTGCGTTTCAGCTGCCAGTCGCGCAAATTCGGTGAGGTGTAGAACGCTGCGTATCGAGCTCGGCCGATGACGCATACCCACTCGCTGCGCGCCGCATCCCAGTGGATCTTGGGATCGCGGAACCATTCGGCGTTCTCGATCTCCGCCGGTGTCGTCGCGGTCCGGCCGTCGGTATTGACGATCACCGGATCGGGGAGTGCCGTAAAGGTGTAACCGCCGTCGGTTGACCAGTACAGGTACTGCTCCTGGTACTTGCGGATGTTGTCGGTGGGCTGCGTCGCGAGCGCCACGATGGCCCCCGCGCCGAAGCCCGCAGTGTTTGACGTGTCGACGACTGCCGAGCCCGACCACACGGGAAAGTCTGGCTGCAGCGGCAGCGCGACTCCGTGATGGGTGAAGGTCACCCCGTCGGTGGTTGTGGCGTGGTCCCAGCCGCCGGGGCCGTTGTTCTGCCCGGAGTGAAGGTAGTAGAGATGGTGGGCGCCGTTGGCATACACCGGGCGCTGCGGGTCGCACAGCCAGCCGGACGGCGGGGTCAGGTGGTAGACGGCACGCAGTGATCCCTGGGCCTGGGCGGCCGTGATGGGCATGCCGCTGCACATGAACAGGGCGAGTGCTCCTGCTCCTGTGCCTTGTAGGACGTGGCGCCGAGAAAAATCATGGGTCATGTTTGCTTCCTCGCAAAGGGTGGTAGCTGCAGGCATCAACTTTGATACCCGGTCCTGCTTAAGCGTTTGATCAAGCTAAAGATAAGTGTTGGCGCCAGTCGTGATCAAGCGTTTTAGCAGAATTTCTGACTTTCCTCTGCGAAGACCCAGCCCGGTCAGGGCGAGGAAACCGGACCCGGAAACGCGGTATCGGCTACGGTCAATCCATGTACCGGATCCGTTGGGCCGAGGGCGTGTGGGCGCTGCTGGTCCTGCTCGCCGCCGCCATGATGGCCTGCGGGCTGGCGGACGCGTTCACTTTCATCGTGGCGGCGGCCACCTATCCGGTGGGGCACCGGCTGGTCTTGCTCGGAGCTCTCGGGTTTGCCGGCGCCGCGGTGTGGGCTTGGCTGCGGCCGGCCCGGCGATGGGTAAGAGTCCTCACGGCACTGCCTGCGGTAGTGGTCGGCGGGCTCGCCCTGCAGTTTGAGGACGGCGGCTGGGGCGTCCTGGCCGGGCTCGTCCTTATCCCGGCGGCTGTCTTCGCGATGCTGGCGCACCTGCGCCGCCCGCCCGGCGTCGCGCGGCACGAGAAGTAGGCGACGGCGCCCATAGCCAAGGCGACTGCGCTCTGGGAGGACCGGCCTATTTTTCGATCCTGCGGGTCTTGGCCAGCGCGGTTACTCCGGCGGCCATGCCCAGCAGGCCTGCGCCCAGGCCCGCCCATCCAAGGGCGGCAGAGCCGGCATCCTGGGGCGCGGCAGAGGTAGCCGATGCCGCCTCAATATCTGCCGTTGCTTCGGCGCCGTGCTCACCTGCGGGACGGGTGGTGATGAAGGAAGGCGCGGGATGCTTGGGCTTCTCTTGGCCGGCCACTGCCGCCTCACTCCATTGCACGACTGTTCCGTCGGAGTACGTCTGCGCTGCCGGCAGCAGCACGGTAGTGCCAGCGTGTGGCAACCGGCCCACTGAGATAGAAAAGGTCTGATACTGCTGCTGGGAAATCTGGTGCGCCTCATCTGCTGTCCAGACAACAGAGGCTGGAGCTTTCGTGATCGTTGCTCCCTTGACAGTCATGGGAGCCGCAAGCTCCGCTTCCAGGACCTCGACCGTCCAGCCATCCATCGGTTTGACCGACACGGACGTGAAGGGTGTTTCGGATGGGAGGGTGACTGTGAGTTTGGTCGTCTTGGCTGTTTGGGATTCGTTGGGGACCCGGAACGTCAGTTGGGAGAAGCCACCTTCAAATGTTGAATCCGGTGTAACGCCGACGTGTGCTGACGCGGCTCCAGCGCCGAAGGTCATCAAACAGGTTGCAACGGCCAGAACCGCGGCTGTCTTGGGCGTGCGAAGGGTTGAAGAGTTCATCGTAATTGCCTTTCTCAGCGCGATGCCGCGGATCCAAAACCGGACGCCGCGCCGACGGGCATGAGCGAAGCTGCGTCCACCGTCGGACCCTAGGCCGCCCGTTTTGTTGGTACCGGGGCCTCCCGCGTTGGAAAACGGAAGGCCCCGGGGTCTGCTGCGCTCAGTCAGTCTCAGGTCCGGTGCAGAAGAAGCACTCCCCGGCCTCGAGGCTTGAGTCGCATGTCTTTTCTATGAGGTTGGATCGCTCGGCGTTGGATAGGGCTCGGGTCTTCACGGCGCCCTGTTTTGCTTGTGGGCGATCAATTGACAGGCTCATGCCATCGTGGCAAACATCATGGCCATGACGGCGGCACCGAGAGCTTCCAGCCCGTGTTCTGCACGGACGGAAATCCGCGAAGTCGCCGCGCCGAGGAGAGTGCCTTTCGTTGGGCGGAGACGCACTGAAAGGAGAATGAAAACCACAGTCGCCGCTCCGAATAGGACTGTCAGCAGGATCGCCAGACCGGGTGAGTGATCAAAGTCTGCAGCAGCCATGCTTGGGGCTGCAGGTGCCATAGAGTGATGGGCGTTCGGCATTGACATTCCGCCTGCCGGAAAGTGGCCGGTGGTAACCTGGCCCATCATTGCAATCATGACCGCAGCGCCGGCCATGCTGAGGCTGTGGTACAGGCATTTCAGCCGGCCTTCGCTACCCGCGCAGAGCGTTTTGAATTCCGGCCGAGTGACGGCCTGTATAACAAACCACAGCGCCGCACCGGTGAGGACTGCGATCTGGGCCAGCATCGTTGACGGCACGAGGTTCCATAACATGGCAGCCATGAGGACGTTCATGATTGCATGGAGGCTTTTATTGATCTGGTCCGTGCGCTGGTGAGACTTTGTAGCTAGCAGGAAATGGTAGCTCCCGCTTAGCAACAGAACGGCCGTGAGGGCCCAGGTAATTGCCGGGATATTGAACACGCGGATCACGCTCTCACTACTGGGTTTGGGTGGGGTGCAGGACGGTCCCCGATGCTGCGGCCACAGCACCGGGGACCGCCTGTTAGGGCTGTTCCTTCTCCGGCTCTAATTTGTCAGCTTGGTCGGTTCACTTTTCGGTGCTGCAGCACTTGTCGGTGTTGGTGGTGGTGGGTTCGATTTTGGTGGGGAGGTTGAGGGTGGGGTTTTGGTCGAAGAAGCCGTGGGGTTCGAGCATGAAGCCGATGTTTTGGCGGGGCATGA
>NZ_JANCLV010000022.1:0-46193 GCF_024294965.1 Pseudarthrobacter humi | reverse complement strand
TTGTTGAGAAGACAAGCCGATCACTGCAGCGTGATTATGCCGACCTTTTTGTCCCGTCCGCCGCCTGGAACCTGGGACCGCAGACCAACATCGGCATAATCACGACATCGGCATAACAGGTGTTATGCCGATGTCGGCATAACACGTGGGACATCACCAAACTCGCCGGCCCGGTCAGGGGCAAGTACTTCGACTGCTACATGATGGTCGATATCCATTCCAGGTTCATCGTCGGCGCACACGTCCACGCCACCGAATCCGGGGCGCTGGCCGTGGAAATGATGAAGGGAATCTTCGGAATCCACGGCATCCCCCAGGTCGTGCACGCGGACCGTGGCACGTCCATGACCTCCAAAACCGTCGCCGCGCTACTCTCAGATCTGGAGGTCACCCGATCGCACTCCAGACCCCGGGTGAGCAACGACAATCCCTACAGCGAGGCGCTGTTCAAGACCCTCAAATACGGTCCGGAATTCCCCGAACGCTTCGCCTCAGTCCACGACGCCGGAGCCTTTATCAGCGGTTTTGTGGACTGGTATAACCATCACCATCAGCACTCAGGCATCGGTTTCCACACGCCCGCGAACGTGCACTACGGCCACGCCGCCAGCGTCGCCACGGAACGATCGGCAACCCTCGCGGCAGCCCGCACGAAACACCCCGAACGCTTCACCACCAGCACTGATCCCCAGATCCTCGCGCTCCCAGGACCAGCGTGGATCAACCAACCCAAGGAAATCACCCAACAGTCAGCCGCCTAACTCCCGTTGGTACCGTTCAGCTTGAAAAATTCCGTGTGGCCGTTGCGTTCCACCAGGTCCGCAATGTAGTCGCTCATACGGCCGGTCATTTCGCTGGGACCTTCTGATTCTTCGGCCGCGATCCGCGTCAGCACGACCGCGGCGAGGCCGGCGTCGTCGTAGAGAAGACTCATGCCCCAACGCTACGCGACCGGTTCGCCGCACGTGGCTGTTCCCCGCCGAGCGTTTCCAGGCCACTAAACAAAGGCTGCGGGCCGCCGTCCAGGAGGTCAACGGGGCGGCATCCACCGAGGCTGCCCGAGGGTGTAACCATCCAGAGGGTGAAGTAGTTGTGCGGGATTTTCAGTTCCATCGCCCGTTTGAAAAGGTCTACCACCGTCGGGTGGAGCTGTCCGCCGGCGAGGAACTGGAATCCCGGGCAGAAGGTCCCCTCGTCAATAAAAACGCGGACGAGCTGCTGCATCACCGGTTCCGGATCTTCCATGAGCTCGGACAGGCGGCTGCTGACCTGACCCAGTGAAGGCAGGGCAAATTCCGCCCTGATGGCCGCCCATATCTGATCGCTGATCGGCTCGCGCCCGGGGCTCACCGCTGCCTAATAGCCATCAGCGATGGACTCCAGGAGCCACTGGCTAGAGAGCGGATCACGGCGCAGCGTGAACGTACGCAGCGCGGAGTTCGAGGCCAGGCGTATTATCTCCCCTTGTGGATCGTATGGGCTGGTCAGGAGCTGGTGCTGGTGTGAGCCACGTTGGGCACGTCGGTGCTGTTGTAGCTACTTCCATCAGTTCCAGAGGTCTTGTGCTGTTCGTAGTGTGGCTTTTGTCCAGAAATGGCCGTTTTTCTTCACGGCGTGGTTGGGCGGTTAGAGGTTCACATGAGGAGGGCTTGAGCGCGCAGCTTCAATGACGTCGTTTGGTGATGGCGCTAGTTCATTGATTTTCATGACTTAGCTCCCACCCCGCTGTAAGGGTCGGTCAGTGTGGCGGACGTGCGAAAGCGCCTGCATGAATCGTCACACTAGTTCAGCTCCCGATTTCGGCGGCGGTCGCTTCCTGTGCCTTCTGATGGAACCACTCGATGTGCTCTTGCAGGAGTCGGGCTGCGAGCTCTCCTTCGTGTGACTGGACGGCGTCGAAGATGCCGTGATGCTGGTTTCGAAGTGTGGAGATTACGTCGGGCCAGGCGTCCATGGCGTCCATTGCGCCTTTAACGTAGCCAACAATGGCGCCGCTGAGTGATTCCATCATGGTTGCGACCACAGCGTTCCCTGCCAGGGAGCTCAGGGCGACATGGAACCTGGCGTCCAGTTCATGGAACGTTTCACGACTGATGCCGGGATTGTCCATGGCTTGCAGGAGCTGGGCTGCCTGTTCTAGGTCCTCGTCGCCTCCTGTACGGTTCGCGCCGGCCCGGGCGGTCCAGGTTTCGAGCAGGATGCGGGTCTCGACAATGTCTTCGACCGGCAGTGTGCTGCTGGCGACGTGCAGTCGTAGGGCCGATGACAGGCCCGCGGAGGGGTCGGAGACGACGATTGCCCCGGAGGAGGGTCCGGATCCGACCGAGCTGCGCAGTATTCCCATGGCGTCCAGTACCCGGATGGCCTCCCGCACCGACGCCCTGGAAATCCCGTAGCTTTCGGCGAGGGTGCGTTCTCCCGGGAGCCGGTCCCCGACTTTGATTTTGCCCGAGCGGAGGTCCGCCTCGATGTCCTTCAGGAGCGCGTCATGGGTACGACGGCGGGGTGTTGCTCCTGCTTCGGCGGTGATCACGGGCGGTTCCTTACGGGCGGGCAGTGTGCGGGCCAGGGGGCGGCCCGCACACTGCGTCTTGAGTAGGCTGGACGCTAAGGCAGCATCCAGCCGAGGATGGGAGTGGACTGGAGGTAGGAGAGGGTGCACAGCACCAGCAGCAGCGCCACGCTCCACCCGACTACTTTACGCAGGATCACCGATTCCTTGCCTTCAAGGTTGACCGCGGACGCCGCGATGGCGAGGTTCTGTGGGCTGATCAGCTTGCCCACAACACCACCGGAGGTATTGCCGGCCACGAGAAGGTTCGGATCGATTCCTGCTTTCATGCCGGCGGTCTGCTGCAGCTTGGCGAACAGGGCATTCGCGGAGGTGTCGGAGCCGGTGACGGCCGTGCCGATCCAGCCGAGGACGGGTGAGAGGAAGGCGAAGAAGGTTCCGGTGCCGGCCAGCCAGGTGCCGATGGAAATGGTCTGTCCGGAGAAGTTCATGACGTAGGCCAGTGCCAGGACGGTGATGATGGTCAGGCCTGCCCAGCGCATCCGGTAGATGGTGTTCCAGATTTCTTTCACGGCGTTGCCGACGGTGATGTTGTAGCGGCCGTTTTCGTTGTACTTGGAGTACACGGCGGCGACGATCAGGCCGGTGAGCAGGAGAAGGGTGCCGGGGGTGGAGAGCCATTGGAAGGAGTAGATGGTGGAGGAGACGGGCTTGCCTGCTGCGTCAACGAGTGCGTCGTGCAGGATCGGCCACGGGATCTTGATGTCGGTGGAGGCCAGGAACGCGGGGACGTTTACACCGAGTTTCCAGAGTTTGGCGATGCCGAAGACGACGATGACCAGGAAGTAGGGGAACAGGGCGAGCCAGGTCCGCATCGGGGTCAGGCGGTCCGCTGCGGTGTCGGGGGTGCTGGTGAGGGTGGTGGCCCGGTGTGAGCCGCCGCCTGTGATGGCGGATTCCTTTTCAACGGCTGCGGCGGCCACACCGAGGCGGTCGCGTGCTTCGGAGCTGCCCTTCGGGGTCCAGACGCGGAAGAACAGTACGGCAGCGCCGAGGCCGGCGAGGGATGCGACGATGTCGGTGAGTTCGTAGGAGAAGTAGTTCGAGCACAGGAACTGCGCGATGGCGAAGGCGAAGCCGACGGCGAGTGCGGCGGGCCAGCAGTCTTTCAGGCCCTTGCGGCCATCGAGGATGAAGAGCAGGATCAGCGGCACGATGGTGGCCAGCAGCGGTGCCTGGCGCCCGACGATCGAGGCGATGTCCGTGGCGTGGAGTCCGGTGAGTCCCGCGGCGGTGGTGATGGGGATGGCCATGGCGCCGAAAGCGACCGGGGCGGTGTTGGCGACCAGGACGGCTGCCGCGGCGCGCAGCGGCGGCAGTCCGAGGGCGAGGAGCATGGTGGCGGTGATCGCGACAGGTGCGCCGAATCCGGCGAGGGCTTCGAGCAGGCCGCCGAAGCAGAAGGCGATCAGGACAGCCTGGAGCCGGACGTCGCCTTTACCGATCACGTCGAAGACGCGGCGGAGGTCCTCGAAGCGTCCGCTGAGGACAGTGACCTGGTAGAGCCAGACGGCCATGATGACGATCCACAGGACAGGGAAGGCGCCGAAGACGCCGCCCTGGGTCGCGGAGAGCAGTGCAAGGCCGGCTGGCATCTGGAATGCCACGATGCCAACGAGCAGGGCCATCAGCAGGGCGAAGGCCCCGGCGACATGGGCTCTGGTCTTGACGACGGCGAGCAGGATGAAGAACGTCAGTAGCGGCAGCAGGGCGACGATGGCCGACCACATGACGCTGTTGAGCACCGGGTCGGTGCTGGGTGTGAACTGGTCCACGGAGTTCCTCCACATTGAGGGGGGTGACAGGGGATATGGTCAGACCTCTGTGGTCGGACCATCAGAGTGTAGCGTAAATTTTCCTGAAAGTGTGAGCGGCTTCACTTGGATTCGCCGGTTGCCAGTGGCGTCGGTCACGTGATCTACTATGGTCAGACCACAAACCCCTTAGCCCGAAAGGCTGCCATGCGAATCGCTTTGTTCGCTACGTGCATCGTGGATGCGATGTACCCCGCCACAGCGCGTGCCACCGTGAAAATCCTGGAACGGCTGGGACACGAAGTTGTGTTCCCGTCCGGCCAGGCCTGCTGCGGGCAGATGCACGTCAACAGCGGCTACCTCAAGGAAGCTGTCCCCGTGATCGCCAACCACGTCGCCGCCTTCGACACCGAGGACTACGACGTCGCCGTCGCACCGTCCGGTTCCTGCGTCGCCTCCGTGAAGCACCAGCACCCCATGGTCGCCCGCTCGTGCGGCGACAAGGATCTGGAAACACGTGCCACCGCAGTCGGTGCCAAAACCTATGAGCTCTCCGAACTGCTCGTGGACGTTCTCGGCGTGACCGATGCTGGCGCGCAGCTCGGTTCCTACTTCCCGCACCGCGTCACCTACCACCCGAGCTGCCATGGCATGCGCCTGCTCCGGCTCGGGGACCGGCAGGCGCGGTTGCTGGGCAGTGTCGCAGGGATCGACATGGCCGAACTGCCGGAAGCTGACCAGTGCTGTGGCTTCGGCGGCACGTTCTCGATGAAGAACGCCGACGTCTCCTCCGCCATGCTTGAGGACAAGACGGCGAATATCACGGCAACAGGGGCAAGCCTGTGCGCCGGAGGGGACGCGTCCTGCCTCATGCACATCGGCGGCGGCCTCTCCCGCCAGGGCAGCGACATCACCACCCTGCACCTGGCCGAAATCCTTGCCAGCACCCTCGAGGAGCCCGCGTCCGTCACCGGCGAAGTGCGCATCTCCACCGGAAAGGCCACGCGATGAGCACTTACCTCGGCATGCCCTCCATACCTGTCTATGGCACGGGCAACCTGCACGCCTCCGAGTCCTTCCCGAAGGCCGCCCACCGCGAACTCGGGAACGCCCAGCTCCGGGCCAACCTCGGCCACGCCACCCACACCATCCGTGACAAGCGGATCGCTGTGGTCTCCGAACTGCCGGACTGGGAACAGCTGCGCGATGCCGGTTCCGCGATCAAGGAATCTGTGATGGCACGGCTGCCCGAGCTCTTGGAACAGTTCGAGAAGACCTTCACGGCCCGCGGCGGCGTCATTCACTGGGCCCGCGACGCCACGGAGGCCAACGAGATCGTGGCCGGGCTGATCCGGGAGACCGGTGAAACTGAAGTGGTCAAGATCAAGTCCATGGCCACGCAGGAAATCGGCCTGAACGAGTACCTCGAAGAGCAGGGCATCGCAGCGTTCGAGACCGACCTCGCCGAGCTGATCGTCCAGCTGGACCATGACAAGCCCAGCCACATTCTGGTCCCGGCGATCCATAAGAACCGCAGCCAGGTCCGGGACATTTTCCTGCGCGAAATGGAGGGCGTGGACCCTGATCTGACCAACGAACCGGCCCGCCTCGCCGGTGCCGCCAGGGCGCACCTGCGCCGGAAGTTCCTTACCGCCAAGGTCGCCGTTTCCGGGGCCAACTTCGCACTGGCAGATTCGGGCACCCTCGCTGTTGTTGAATCTGAAGGTAACGGCCGGATGTGTCTGACACTGCCCGAGACACTGATTACGGTGATGGGCGTGGAGAAGCTTCTCCCCACCTGGCAGGACCTTGAAGTGTTCATGCAGCTGCTGCCGCGTTCCTCCACCGGGGAACGGATGAACCCCTATACCTCGCTCTGGACCGGCGTCACCGAAGGCGACGGGCCGCAGAACGTGCACCTGGTGCTTTTGGATAACGGCCGCAGCGCCGCGCTGGCAGATGAAATGGGCCGGTCCGCGCTGCACTGCATCCGCTGCAGCGCCTGCATGAACGTCTGCCCGGTTTATGAGCGCACGGGCGGCCACGCCTACGGCTCCACCTACCCCGGGCCTATCGGGGCGATTCTCTCACCGCTGATGACCGGCATCCAGGCCGAGGAGAACAACTCGCTGCCCTACGCGTCCTCACTCTGCGGGGCCTGCTATGACGCCTGCCCGGTAAAGATCAACATCCCCGACATCCTGGTGCACCTGCGCAGCGTCGATGTGGACAGCAAACGCGGCAAGAAGAAGATCCCCACCCAGATGGATGTCGGCATGAACGCCGCCTCCTGGGCGCTGTCCTCAGGAAAACGTCTCGGCCTTCTCGAAAAGGGGCTGCCGCTGGGACGCCTGGCCGCCGGCCCGGACAAGAAGATCACCAAGCTGCCCGGCATCGCCGCCGGCTGGACCCAAAGCCGCGACATCCCGGCACCCCCCTCGCAGTCCTTCCGGGACTGGTGGAAAAAGGAACACCGGACACCAGAGCCAGACGCTGCCCCCGCCGCGTCCCAAGATCAGGAAAACCAGCCATGAGCGCACGCGAAGAAATCCTCGAGCGGATCCGCACCGCCCTGAAAGACAGCCCCGTGGCGCCCGAGATCCCGCGGGAGTACCGGGCGGCATCCCAGCTGGATGAGGAGGCACTGATCGAGCTGCTGGTGGACCGCCTGATCGACTACAAAGCACAGGTCTCGGTCGTGGACAACGCAGAGGTCCCGGCGCGGATCGCGGAACTCCTCGCCGACGCCGGCAGCTACGTCGTGCCCACAGGGCTCGACGCCGGCTGGCTCACAGGACTCGAACTCGAACACGACAGCCGGCGCCGCCAGGACTCGGCCGCAGCGCCGCTGTCCGTCGCCGAGCTCGACGGCATCGACGCCGTCGTGACCGGCAGCGCCGTCGCCGTCGCCGAGACCGGGACCATCATCCTGGACGGCAGCCCCAACCAGGGCCGCCGCGCGATCACCCTGGTCCCGGACCACCACATCTGCATCGTCAAAACCACTGATATAACCGGGATCCTGCCCGAAGCGCTGCGCCGGATCGACGGCACTCGGCCCCTGACCATGATCAGCGGCCCGAGTGCCACCAGCGACATCGAACTTGAACGCGTCGAGGGAGTCCACGGCCCCCGCAAGCTCGACGTCATTATCGCCCGGTAGGATCCGGGCCGAAAGGCACCAACGCAGTTTCCGTTCCCCTCCGCAGTTGAACGAAAGGTACCCGCATGACTTTCTACCGCCATGACCTCTGGCACACCCTTCTCGGCGCCCTCGTGGAAGTCCGGAAAAACGGCACGGTCGTTCGGGAAGGACTCGTTGAGGATGTCATGCCCGATTCCTCGGCGCTCTGGATCGCCGCCGACGGGCTCACCGGCCGTGTTCTGATCGAAGCCGCTGAAGGACACGAGGTGTGGGTCGAGCCCAGAAAGCTTGAGGGTCAGCGCTCCTACCGGATGACATCGCTAGCACTTCAGGACGGGAGCGGACATCGGGCACGCAGGAACGCCGGCCATGGACGGCACCGCTACCGCGTCAGAACTGCAGTGACGGACAAGGCGTCGTAGACACCTTGCTCCGGCTTTCCAATACCTTCGCCACGAAATGACCGCCTGACCGTAACTAGGGCAGTTATGGCAACAGCCACGGCAGCACGGACAGGGGATCTATCCGCGTTGCCGTGGCCGCACCCCGCGCCGGGACGGCAGACACGCGTCTAGCCAGTCATCTTCTATGAATCAACGCGACTGGTTGTGACGGAACCCTGACGGGAGCACCATGATCTTATGGATCCTCAAACAGCTAATGGCGGAGAGCTGAGCCTTCCACAGGCGTTCCTCCTGCTGGCAACGAACGATATCGACGGCGAACCGGAGCTGCCGTCTTACGTACTCAGGACCACGGTGGCGGGGGCAATCCTGGCCGAACTGGACCTGCTTGGCGCAATCGAACTGCAGGGCAAGAATGTCCGGGCCACCGGTACAGAGCCACAAACACACCTCCAGCACGAACTGGAGATCATCCGCCACAAATCCCGTCCGCACCCACCTAAAAAGTGGGTCTCCATGCTCGAGGGCCGTGCCGAGGTGCAGCGCGTCTACGAGAGCATGGCCTCCCGAGGCATCCTGGATCAAGTCGGCGAAAAGCACCTCGGCGTGTTCAAGAGCGTGCGGTACCCGGAGAAGGACCATACTCCAGAAGCGGCGCTCCTGAAGAGGATCGAGTCGGCGCTGAGCGGTGGCCGCGCCGAATCGGCGTCCGGTTCCCGTGCCGAGCAGTTGGAGCCTTCAGAAACTGCCCGCGCGGAAACAGATCCCAGGAACCGGGCGCTGATCGCACTCCTGCACGCAGCGCGCTTGCTTGAGAAGCTATTCCCGGCAGCCGATCGGAACCGGATTCAGGACCTGACGCATGACCACTGGCCGGCCCGTGCGGTGGAGGACGAACTTCGCGAGCTCAGGGTGGCTGCTGAACCGCTCGTCTAGGAGACCGTGCTACAGCTTGTAACGGCAGGCCCTCCCTCCCGGGAATATCTTGTCTGTGCCTTCGTGGGCCCGGCCAGTTACTGACGAATGGGAGCCGGAGCGCGACAGGACAGCTTGTTCCCTCGGCCCGAGTCCAGACCAGAAGAGGTAGCTGCAACCGAAGCTGTAAGACTGAAGTTTAAGTTCGGCCGGGGCGGGTTCGTTCTGGGCGGTTTAGTTCGGTCATCAGGGAACGGTTAACGCTGTGGGCTGCTTGCAGGTCTGATGAGAGTGCTGCGACTTGCTGCTGAGCGTGATGAAGCTCTTGGGTTCTCTCGCTGGTTTGTTTGGAGAGGATGGCGTTTTGATCTGTCAGTTCCTGGACGCGAAGGCTTTGGGAGTGGGCGTCCGTGCCGTCGATTTGGTCCCCGAGCAGTTCGGAGATGCGTCGCTGGTGCCTCTGTAGTTCGTGCCTGAGCCGTTGGTTCTCCTGGCGCAGAAGATCACGTTCGACTTGGAGCGAGCCCGTCGTTGATTTTGTTGTTTCCGGGGATGTCACGGAGCCCGTGGCATGTCGTTTCTGTGCTTTCCTGACCTCGTCCAGGAGGGGTTCCTGTCGGACGAGCCACGGGCTGACACCGGCGAGGCGTGCAACCTCGGCTACCGTGATGGGGCTGCGCGTACGTTCCATGGCCTCAAGGGTTGCCAGAACCGCACCTCGTTTGTTATTGCTGTCCTTCTTTCGTTGCCGGACCATGGCGGCCGCGTTGCCCGGATGTTTGCTCACTCGATCTCCTTGCCGTTATCGGTCCTGAGTCTGAGGCTTCCGACCGGGATGAAGGGCTTCTCGACGGCGGTCGGGACGCTGGCGCGGACCCGGCGGAGCACAGCGGAGGCCTCGGCCAGTGACTCCCGCTCGATGGAAGGCAGGTCGGCAAGGCGTGATTCCTGTGCCTGGATAAGGCCCGTGAACGCTTCTATTTCATTCTTGGTGTCCGTGATTAACGAGGGGCGCAGGTTCTGGGCGATCTGCCACGCGAGGTCTTCTTTCATGCGTTCCAGATGCGCCTTGAGGTCAGGCAGGTGGGAAGGATCCGATCTGAAGAACGTACAGCCGCCGCATTGGAAGCGGGCGGGGCATGCCTTGCCTCCTGCTTTGATGTTGGTCGGTTCGGTGCAGTTGCCGAACGGGACGGCCACGGCGGCCATTGAGTAGAGCTCTTCAGCGACGGGGGCGTGGGTGCCGTGGGTGTCGAAGGAGAGTCTTTTGACGGATTCGATGGCTTTACGTTTTCGTGCGTTGGTCACCGTGTAGTACCTGGCTGTGGTGTCCGCGGATCGGTGGTCCATGAGGCGGCGGAGGGTTTCCTGGGCGACTCCTGCGTCGGCCAGCCGTTGGCAGTAGGAGTGGCGGAATGCATAGGCGAAGACGGAGGTTTTGCCGAAAGGAGTCCCCGTTCCGGGGCCGTTTGCCGGGCCGGGCAGGTCCGGGAGCCGGTTATCGATCCAGTCACGGAGCCGGCGGTTGAACCAGGCCGTTTTGAGGTGTTTGTCCCGGGCGCGGGAGCGGAACGTGGGAAACAGCCAGTCCTGCTGCCCGGCAGGCATCGCCTCGATGTGGCGGTCGCGGATGATGAACCACGACTCCAGGGCGTGGGCGGTTTCTGCCCAGATGGGGAGGCGCCTGCCCCTGCGTCTGCCTTTGTCGTTGTGCCACAGCAGGGTGGCTTGACCGGTCCTGTCGTAGCTCAGGCATTCCCTTCGGAGGCTTGCCGTCTCGTTCGGCCGCCTCCCGGCGTCGCGCAGCAGGGTCATGTAGCAGGTGAAGGCTGCTTTATAGACGTCATTGGGGACCGCGGCCGAGGTCGGACTGGCGACACGGGCCGTGGGTAACTGTTTGAAGAGGTACTCGATGACGGGTTCGGGGATTGCCCGTCCGGTCTCGTCGTCAGCGTCTGTCCCTGGGGCGTCTTCTAGTGGGATTTGCAGGTCGTAGTCGAGGGAGAAGGAGAGCGTGGTGTGTTCGAACAGGTCAGAGTTCTTCCGGGTGTAGTCGATCATGCCCGCCACGGTTGACCCGAGAAAGCGTTTGTAGGCGTTGGTCAGGGGTTTTCCGTCGAGCCGCGTCAGGCCGGCCAGTGCATGTGCGAGCACCTTGCCATGCTCGCGGGTCAGTCCGGATGCGTTGGTCGGCGCGGGAAGGCGTCGCGCCGAGCATTGGACGATGAAGTCGGTGCATAGTCTTGCGACGTGAGTGATGAGGGTCGTCGAGGAGGTTTCGGTGGTGGACCGCTCCAGGATCCAGAGCTTGGTCATGTGCCGGGCCCAGTCCAGAGGGATCGGGCGGAAATCCAGGGCAGCCATGGATCGTGCGGAGCCGGATCTGTTTGAAGAGGTCATGAGCAGACCGAACGGGATGAGGTCCGATTGCAGCAGATCACCGTCCGTGGACCACGGGACGTAGCGTTCCAGCAACCTCGCCCGCACCACCCGGAACATGGACCAGGCATTTACGGAACACAGCATATTGCCCTCAGCAAGTGCGTGGGTGTCGGCGTTCAGGAAGGACTTCGTGGCCTGAGGGAATTCCAGCGCCGACTTGATGAGGGCCTTGGTCGTGGTGATGTTGATCGGGAAGCCAATGCGGTCCTGATGCTGAAGGGACCACAGCAGTTCCGTGGCCAGTCCCGGGTGCCGGCGGCGTAGAGGGGCCAGGTTGAGTTCGTACCCGTCGGTTCTCGCCGGCGGCGCGTGGATTTCCCGGTAGCCGTCAGGTTCCAGAGAGACGACAGCTTCGCGTTCAAGATGCAGCGCAAGCTCACTCGGGTCGTGGATCAGCTTGGCGTGCATTCTGCAGATGCCCGTCTGGTTGGCGTGGTGACGTTTGTAGCCGCACCACGGAACTGCGCAATACTCTGGCGCTGCTACCGGATTGGCGGCTTGGGACGCGATCCATTCCTTGATGTCTTCGACTGTGTGGCGTGGTTGGTGGCCCAGACACAGGGGAGGGAGCCGGTCTTTTTGCTGGTGCCATCGTTTGGGGTTCCCCTCCGTCGGGGTCATCAAGGGCACACCAAGTCCCTTGCTACGGTTTGTGCAGTTCGTCACCGAACACAGGATCGGGACGACGCGGGATGCCCAGTTGGTGTCCTGCAGCTGGACTGCCCTTTCGACCCAGGCCTCGGCGGTCATGGCGCCGAGGCGTCTGGTGTGCCGGAGGTAGCGGCCGGTGCAGACGTTGCACAGCCCGCTGCGGCGTGTAAATGAGGGGCCATGGCAGCCAGGGAACCTGCACTGGTTGACGAGCGTGCCCAAGTGGCCAGGAACTCCGGTGAAGACCCAGGCCTCGCTGTCCCATTCCTCCGGCCGCCAATCGTCCCGGATTTCCTGGGCAAGCATGTGCTGGAAGCCTGCAAGGTCCGCGGCCGGGTCGACTGGTTCCGGCCGCGGTAGGACCGGAGAAACATCGAAGATGACTGATTGTCCGCCGCTCATGTGGGCTCCGACGAACGGAACCGGACACGTTCGATGGCCTCGCGCAGGTCCTGGTCGGAGGAGTGCTCATACACGAGCTGGGATGAGGGACTGCGGTGCCCGAGCAGTGCCTGAACGTCCCGCGTCGGCACTCCTGCCCTCTTCCAGCGGGTCGCCGCGGTGTGCCGTGTCATGTGCGGGTTTACCCGGAGCCCAGCACGGCCTGAAGAGCGGTAGAACATCTTCACGGCGTTGGAGTACTTCAACGCTTCCCCGACATGGGACCGGGAATACAGGTTGACGAAGACCATCGGGTTGGAATCCTGGGCCAACCGGTCGATGCGGTCCTCAAGGTACAGGTAATACAGGGTGCAGACCGCTTCAGTGACCGGGACTGTGCGTGGGTTCGAGGATTTGGACAGCGCAGCGTTGGGATTCTGTCGCCGCCGGACGTGGATATGTGGCCCAACGGACACACAACCGACGGCACGCGAGTCATGGAAAAGGTGCAGATCCTCTGTCCGCAGCCCCAAGGCCTCACCGATCCGGACGCCCGTTTCGACCATCAGTGCCACCAGGAAACGGTCACGGTGGTTGGAGACCGCCTCCAGCAACGACTCCGCACCGGTTTCATTCAGCAACTTCGGGGCTTCTTCGATTTCCTTGACGCGAACTGCCCGGGACCTCAACACCTGGCCCGGCAGGAGTCTGTCACCGGAATAGCCGTAGGCGATTCTGGTTTCGTAGAAGCCTGCGGCCGTCTTCTCACTGACCAGATCACTGCGCGCGGCCCACATGTAGAACTGGGTTATTGCCGCGGCATACTGGTTCATTGTTTTCCCGCTCCGGTAGCGCGGCTCACGATATTCCGCGTTTCCCTCCGGGGCGTTCAACGCGGTGACGGCGAGCTCCCGGATGAACCGGGAAACGACAGGAACACCGTCAGTCCAGTCCAACCTCGCCGGACCGAGCCAGGTGAAGAAAGCGGCCAGGCGCTGCGCGTAGGCCCGGATGGTGTTGGCGGACCGGGCAGAACCCAGAAGGTAGTGAAGGTAGGCGCTGGCCTCAGAATGCAACTCGTAGGTGGAGGAGTCCACTACTGCCCAGGACGGGCCTCCAGCCTTGTGGATGACGCTGAACGCGATCCAGCGCCGTGAAATCGGGACGATCGGGTGGGTGGTCGACGGAAACGGAATCAGGGACTGCGGCATACGAACGTACCTCGTCAGGGTAGATAATCCGTGCGTTCCGAGACGACCCTAATGCAGAACCTACATCGCTGTGAACCCCACTTGAGGGCAGATAAGGCCAACCTGGACCCGCCAGTATTCGACGCTCACCAAGTCACCGCTTCCCACGGCTGCCGTGCGTCTGGTGTCCCACCAGGACTCCCGGCCGAACCAGTGCACCGGATTGGCCATAACGGCCCATATGCGGCCGTTATACCTCACCGCCAGGGGGTGCCCGGCAGGGGTGAACCGGACATCCACGGGGATGTCCAGGGCTGTTTCACTTGCTGTTACTGTCACGGCTGGTCCGTTCTCCCAAATTCCTGTTCATCATTTCTTCCCGGCGGGTTACCGCCGAACTCCACACCCAGGTCCGATAGGTCACCGGACCGTCCTTCCACGTCACTTCCGCGGCTTTCGCCGTCCAGGCGTACACCTCGCCGTCTACCAGCTCCGCGCAGTTCGGGAACCGGATCCACGCCTTCACCGGGATCCCCGGGAACCCGTTCTTGGCCGGGAAATGCTCGAAATCGAGCTCTTCCACGGTCAGCCCGATCGGGCCGGCACGCCGCGCATACTGCGCCTGCAACGCACTGGCTTGTTCCGGTCCCATAACACAACCTTAGAACATATATTCGAATCGACACTCCAAAAATGCGGCCACCAAGGCCGCAGAGGTTCAGAATAAGGGCGGGCACCGACAACGAACGGGTTGCACGCCAATGGGGACAGCTTTGAGCTGCGCGGAGGGCTCCACCTGCCCCCAGTGGGCACAACCCGTCCAAGGCGATCTACAGGGGTTACCGGTCCTTGATGGGCGTGGGGAGTTCGACGGCGGCGGGATCCAGCTCGGGTCTGGCCCGGACCATCGACAAGGGGTGTCGGAAAGACTTACCGGACCACGCGACGTCGGCCGCCACTTCAACGACGAGCGGTTCTACCAGCGTCAGGTGCACCGGGCCTTTGTCCTTACTGAATCTGTTCAGCGAGCCTTCGCTGATCTCTTCGGGCCATGGATGCCCGGGCTGCGCCGGGCGGAGCTGACGGCCCAGCTCACGCCCTGCCCGTGTTGAAAGGACTGTAGAGCGGCCGACGATCCGCAGCTGCCCATCAATGGGCAAGCCCGCGATGATCGCTTGGGGCTGCGTCAAGGGTCCTATGACGGCCGCGCAGACAACGTCCAGAACGTTCTTCTGTTTCAACTTCAACCTTATCTGCACTAAGCGAGCAGGCGCTAGATGTACTTGGCCATGACGTTGGTGACATCTGTCTTGAAGTGAGGAGGGCCCCCGGGGCTTAGTGGAGGTATCTGACATCTTCACGGCCACGGAGGTCCTCATGTCCCACGCTAATGCCCGTCTGACCTTTCATGGGAGATTTCTTCTCGTTGAAAGAGTGATCGGTGATCATCGGCCCGTTGCCCACGTCGCGAAGGAACTGGGTGTCTCCCGGCAATGCGCCCACCGCTGGGTGAAGCGGTTCCGGGCGGAGGCTGAGTCCGGTCTTCTCGACAGGTCCAGCCGCCCTCACCGGACCCCGTCCAAGACCAGCGCTGAGCGGGAGGACGCGGTCATCGCCGCCAGGACGGAGTTCAAGTGCGGGCCGGCGCGGTTGAGCCGTGCCACCGGGGTTCCCGAACGAACCATCTCGCGGATCCTCACCCGACGCGGCCTCCCACCTCTTGCTTCCTGCGACCCCGTCACCGGTGTCCTCATCCGGGCCACACGGTCAACGGCGGTCCGTTACGAACGCCAGCGCCCGGGAGAGCTGATCCATGTGGACGTCAAGAAACTCTGTGAGTCTTATCAGCAGCTGGTCTGGGACTGGCTGGCAGGATGGTACTGGCCGTCCGCCTCGTGGTTGTGACTCAAAGAAACTATGACCATTAGTGTCTTTCGCCCGACTTGTCCTTCCGCCGGGGTGGTCGGCCGGTACCTGTCCGGCCCACTTCGGTGACTTGATCAGAAGATTGTCCGCGTCTTTGAGCGCGTGACTCGTCACAGTGCTGTTCCGATGTGATCCCTACCCGGACCGGTACCGGCCAATAGCGGCCGGACCCTGTCCATCACCGAGGAAAGGTGCTGTACCGCCATGTCCATCGTCGCGCATTCCCA
Source organism: Pseudarthrobacter humi (assembly GCF_024294965.1). Lineage (NCBI taxonomy): Bacteria > Bacillati > Actinomycetota > Actinomycetes > Micrococcales > Micrococcaceae > Pseudarthrobacter > Pseudarthrobacter humi. The sequence continues at coordinate 30,586 of NZ_JANCLV010000022.1, read as the reverse complement.
TCCGTTTGTCGTGGGGGTTGATACCCACGCCCGGAATCATGTTTACGCGATCCTCGCCGCTGGGACCGGCGAGCTGATTGATACTCGGGACTTCCCAACGACGTCTGTCGGCATTAGTAGGGCCATCGCCTGGGTAGCCCGCCGAACGGAGGCAGACGCTGACACGCTCTGGGTCATCGAAGGCGCCGGATCGTACGGGGCAGTCCTTGCCGGTACTGTTGCAGCCGAGGGCTTTCCGGTGGCCGAGGCGCCACGCATGGATGCGAAGAAGCGCCGCGGCGTTGGGAAGTCCGATGCCTTGGACGCCCGCCAGATCGCTGCGGCCGCGCTGTCGCTGCCACTGGAGAAGCTGCGCCGGCCCAGAGTGAACGACGGGGTCCGTCAAGCCCTGAGCATTCTGATCACGGTACGCGACGCCATGAGCACCGAGCGGACCCGGTCGGTTAACGCGCTCACCGCACTGCTGCGCACACACGTTTTGGGACTTGACGCACGGAAGCCTCTTTCAGGCGAGCAGATCACTGACGTCTCGCGGTGGCGTTCGCGCGAGGAGGAGCTCTCCCTAACCATTGCTCGCGCCGAGGCGGTACGCCTGGCCAAGCGTGTCCTCGAACTAGATGACCAGCTCAAAGCCAATGAGAAGCAACTGACCGAACTGGTACAGATCAGCGAGGCCGCGCCGCTGCTTCAGGAAATGGGTTTTGGGCCCGTCACTGCAGCAACCTGCCTCACCACCTGGTCTCACCACGGACGGGTTCGAAACGAGGCCGCCTACGCCTCCCTGGCCGGCGTCAACCCCATCCCTGCTTCCTCCGGAAACACCGTCCGCCACCGACTGAACCGAGGGGGAGACAGAAGCCTGAACCGCGCCCTCCACATGGTCGCACTAACCAAAATGGCCCACGATCCTGAAACCCGCAAATACGTCGAGAAGCGGCGGGCAGAAGGCCGCACCAACAGGGAAATCCGCCGATGCATCAAGCGCTACCTGGCCCGACGCGTACACCGCACGCTCAACGCCTCCTTCACCACGAATGCCGCTTGACAGACATAGAAGAGTCGGAAGGATCCCTGACGGCGGGGGCTGGCGGGCCCATGGCCGCTCGGAGAAGGTCCGCGGGCGCGGCATTGGATTCGACTACATCCACGCCGCCATCGATGACCACACCCGCCTGGCCTACGCCGAAATCCACCCGGACGAGAAAGGCCCGACCGCGGCGGCATTCCTCCTCCGAGCCGCCCGGTTCTTCAAAGCGCAGGGCATCAGGACAATCGAACGCATCATCACCGACAACGCCTTCGCCTACCGGAAGTCCGCCGCTTTCAAGGCCGCTGCGGCACAGCTCGGCGCCGAACAGCGGTTCATAAAACCTCACTGCCCGTGGACCAACGGCAAGATCGAGCGTTTCAACCGGACCCTGGCAGCCGAATGGGCCTACGCCAAGCCATTTACCAGCAACATCGAACGAGCTGCGGCACTTGACCCGTGGCTGAACTACTACAACACTGAACGCATCCACGCCGCCATCAAAGGCACCCCGATCACGCGAGTGTCACTAACCTAATGGCCGGGTACAGCTAGACGCCGAAGTCTTTCCGAGACACGGGCCGGCCTGGCACGGTGCGAGGCCCGCTGCGTGCCGTGCCAGTTCATGCAGCCGAATGCGAAGACTCTCCGGAGCCTGGGCCGGCCGCGCTGGCAGGCCGGGGGGTTGGTGCGTCGGTAGTGCCGGTTCCTGGGCAGCAGGACTGCAGCGGCCAGCAGTGAGGCGATGAGGGACGCCGCCAGGATCCCTGTCGTCGCCTGGTCACTGTAGTAGTTGCCGTGGCCGAAGCTGAGTTCCGCGACCAGCAGGGAAACGGTGAAGCCGATCCCGCCGAGGAGCGAAACCCCGAAAATATCGATCCACTTGATGGAGCGGTCCAGTCTGGCCCTGGTGGCCTTGGTCAGGAGCCAGACCGTTCCGAGAATTCCGACTGGCTTGCCCACCACCAGGGCGATGATGATCCCGAGGGTTACCGGGTTCGAGAACAGGGATCCGATCCCGTCCCGGCCGCCCACCTGGACACCGGCGGCAAAGAAGGCAAACACCGGCACGGCGATACCAGCTGAAACGGGGCGGAGCCGGTGCTCCAGGATCTCGGCTAACCCGCCACCGGGCTGCGGTCCGCACTGGGAGCTCGCGAGCGGGACGGCGAAGCCCAGGATGACTCCTGCAACAGTTGCGTGAATGCCTGAATTGTGGACCAGCACCCAGGCTGCAGCGCCCAGGGGAAGCAGGATCAGCCAGGCCGCTGCCCGTGTAGTAAAGAACCGCCGGTACCTGTGCGCAAGAAGGGTGTAGGAGCCCAAGGCGAGAAGCACCAGCAGCAGCGGTGCCGGACGAATGTCTTGCGAGTAGAAGAGCGCGATGATGCCAATGGCGATCAGGTCATCAACCACGGCGAGTGTCAGGAGGAAAATCCGCAACGCGCCCGGCAGGTGCGACCCGATCAGGGCCAGAACTGCGACGGCGAAGGCGATGTCCGTCGCTGTTGGGATTGCCCATCCCCTCAGCGTTTCGGGACTGGTCAGGTTGACCATGGAATAGATGATGGCGGGAACAGTGACCCCACCGGCGGCAGCGGCAACGGGCACGACCGACTTGCTGGGCTCGCGCAGATCCCCGATCAGGAACTCCCGCTTAAGTTCAAGGCCGACGAGGAAAAAGAAGATGGCCAGCAGACCGTCCGACGCCCACTCGCCCAGGCTGAGCTCCAGATGCCACGGTTCGTATCCGACCCGGAAGTCCCTCAGCTGGAAGTAGCCGGCAGACAGCGAGGAGTTTGCCCAGATCAGCGCGATGATCGCAGCTGCCACGAGCAGCGCGCCACCGACAGTCTCTTTGCGCAGGATAGAACCGATGCGCAGCAACTCAGAAGAACTTCCCCCTCCGAGCAGGAAGAAGCGGGGGCGGGCATCCGGGGAGTTCTGGTCCATTCGGTGCGTCCTCGAGTAGTCCCGACAAGACAATGTCCATCGCCGACGTAGCGGTCAGCGCAGCCGGGTGAATGTCACGTTAGTTCCTCCATGAGCCGGGCGAGGATGTCATTCATAGCCAGCAGCCCGACGAGCTGGTTGCCCTCCACCACCACCAACCGGCTGAGGCGGTAGCGGCTCATCAGGGCCGCCGCCTGACGCACCGACAGCTGCTGGTTTACGGTGATCGCGGGGATGGTGGCGGCGTCATAGACGTTCAGGAGGTCCACATCCCCTTCCTGGGCAACGACGGTGTCCAGGAGTTCTCTGTAGCTCAGCATGCCGTAGGCGTCGTGGGCGTGCTGCCGTTCCACCACCAGGCTCTTCACCTGGCGCTCCTTCATCGTCGACAGTGCCTCCCGCAGTGTGCTGTAAGGGGAGATCGTGACGACCTCGGAGACCATGACATCTTTGACAGTGAGCATCTTCTTCCTCCTCGTAAAGTACTGGACCGGCTCAGGCGCCGTCGCGGCGCAGATGCTCCTCGAACCTGACCACCTGCCGCATATCGATCCCGGTCAGGTGCTCGATCGGGATCGCGAAGGCAAGGCCCCGGGATTCGGTCCCCCTCACCAGTACCTGGTGCAGTTCCTTCAGGATCGGTGCGGTCAGGTGCGTTCCCACGACCATCAGCAGCACGGACTGCGTCCCTTCGAAGGTGAGCCCGAAAAACGTCTTCCTGGCCTCGCCCCCGATGCCCTTGCCCGGCAAAATGGTCACCCCCGTGGCGCCGGCCCGCTGGGCGTGTTCAATCACCTTGTCTTCAAGCTCGTCCGGGGCGATAACGATAACTGCTGTGAATTTCATGCCGGTTCCCTCCTTAGGCGGGGAAATCTCTCCATCACCATGGCATACGCCATGACCGAGATGACAGGAAATATGGAGGCGTACGCGATCAGGCCAAACCCGTCGATCAGCACGTTCCGTCCCTCCACGGCTGCCGCAAGGCCGATCCCGAGGGCGGTCACCAGCGGCACTGTGACCTCCGACGTCGTCACCCCGCCGAGGTCGAAGGCCAGCGCGATGATGTATTTCGGGGCGAAGAACACGAGCACGATCGCGACGGCGTAGGCGGCCATGATGAAGTAGTGGAACGGCCCTCCCACCAGAATGCGGTAGACGCCAAAACCGATCCCGAGGGCGACACCAACGGCGACAATGACCCGGACCGCGAACGCGCTGATCTTGCCCGGAGATGCATCCTGCGCCTGTTCTCCGATGGCCACCAAGGCAGGTTCGGCCATGGTGACGGCAAAGCCGATGAGCAGCGCGAAGAGCAGGATCAGGGCCGGGACTCCCTGTTCGATCAGCTGCTCCGCCATGAGGGTGCCGAGCGGGAACAGCCCGAGCTTGAGCCCCACGACGAAGGCATACAGTCCCACCAGGACCATGATGAATCCGACGACGACCCGCATGGGGTGGGGCAGCCTGCGCCGCAGAGCGACCCATTGGAAGAAGAGGACAACGGCCACAATAGGCAGGACCTCCCGGACCATCGAGGCGAGGCCAAGGATCATGCCGACCACCCAATCCGTTGGGTCCTCCCCGGTGTCGGTGACCGGCGGAGCCGGCCCGGCACCGCCGAAGGTGTAGACCCAGATGCCGTAGAGCTGGACCCCGATCATGGGAACCATCACGCACAGCGCGACCAGCCCAAAGCCGTCGGCGAGCAGGCTGCGGCCCCTGATGGAATTCGCCAGACCGAGACCGATCGCCGCGATAAGCGGAACACTGACAATGTTGGTGGTGACCCCGCCCGAATCGTAGGCAAGCCCAATGATCTCCGGCGGGGCGATATACGTCAGTCCCAGCGCCATTGCGTAGCCAGCGATCAGCAGTTTGTACACCGCCCAGCCCCGCAGGACCCGCAGGACGCCCAGGACCAGGACCAGCCCCACCGATACAGCGATGACGAAGCGCAGAACCAGTGCATTGATCCGACCGTCGCTGACCAGTTGGGCCTGCTCCGCGACAGCGATCACCGCTGGCTCCGCGACGGAGGCAGCGAAGCCAATGGCAAACCCAAAGGGCAGCAATAACCCCAGGGCCCCGCTCCGGACAAACTGGTTAGCCAGGTTCTTGCCGACCGGGAAGATACTCAGATCCAGGCCATGCAGGAACAGGGCAATGCCCACAGCCACGATCAGGAGCCCCGCCACCAGCTCCAGTGGGTCATCGGGCATGGAGCGGAACACCAGCAGTTGGAACAGGACAACGACGATCACGATGGGCAGAAGGTTCCTGAGCGCTTTAAGGAATTCGCGGGCGAATCGGCGGAGGTGCTCCATCGGGTCCTTCCCCGAAATGATCCTGCGAGTACCTGGTTTCTCAGTCTGCCGGTCCAGCCCAGTCACAACTACCAACCAAGGCTCGTGTGTCAATGGACGGCACTCGCGGGTCCACGGTTGTCATCGCCCGCTTGCTGCGAGCCGGGCGACCCGGCGTTCAAGTTCGGCGATGCGATCGGTGATCGGTTGGCTGTGCAGGATCTCGGCGACCTGGTCGGCCTCGTCCTCCTCCAGCACGATCCTTGCCACGGCGCGATCGGGCTCGGCCGGGTCGTAAATGAAGATTTCGCATCTGCCGGGACGCGCGGTGAGGATGCGGAATTGCTGGCCGTCGCGGGTCTGGCAGTCGTGCAGCACGCCGGCGCCGGGCACGGTGGAGTGGGTGGTCTCCATGGGGCCCTCCGTTCCGTCGGTTCTTTGGGTAGGTCCAGTCTCCCGCCGCAGTCAGGGAGGTGCCATGGGGCCTGACACCCATTTCCGGTGCGCTGCGCGCCCGGCAATCCGCCGCCCGTGGGTGCGGGCCCTCATGGACAAAGGAGGCCGGCCGCGTAAGGCTAGTCAGATGCGGACTCCGCTCGAAACCAGCGCTGTCGGCGCGACCGCCGGGCTGCCTCCGAAGGGACCGGCACAGTTGCTGTTCTGGCGACTGTTCATCATCAACGGATTGCTCTTCGCGATAGGCACGCTCGTGTTGGCGCTTTCCCCGGCGACGGTGTCGTCTCCCGTCCTGCTCACCGAGGTACCGGTCCTGCTGATCGGGCTGGCCCTCATCCTCGCCGCGAACGCCGCCCTGGTCCGGGCCAGCCTGGCACCGCTGGACGCGTTGACGACCGTGATGCGCCGCGTGGGCCTGCTGCGGCGCGGTGGAGATCGGGCACCCGAGGCCGGCAACGGCGACCTCGAGCACCTCATCCGCACCTTCAACGAGATGCTTGACCGGTTGGAGGCGGAGAACAGCGCCAGCAGCGCCCTCGCGCTGGCCGCGCAGGAGGGCGAACGTCAGCGGATCTCGCGGGAACTGCACGACCAGATCGGCCAGAGCCTGACCGTCGCCCTCCTAAGTCTCAAGCGGGTCGTCGACCGGTCTCCCGATGAGTTGCGCGAGGAGAGCCTCGTAGCCCAGGCGGCGGTCCGCGCGAGCCTGGAGGAAGTCCGCCAGGTGGCTCAGCGTCTGCGGCCGGGCGTGCTCGCGGACCTCGGCCTGCGGAGCGCGCTGAGTTCGTTGGGCTCGGAGTTCTCCCGCTCGAGCGGGATCCCGGTGGTCTGGGAGCTCGATGACGATCTTCCCGACCTCAGCGGGGAGGTCGAGCTGGTGCTTTACCGCATCGCGCAGGAGGCGCTCACGAACGTCGCCCGTCACGCGCACGCAACACGAGTCGATTTCGCGCTCACCTCGACGCCGGAAGGGCTGACGCTGCGTATTCTCGACGACGGGACGGGCGGCGAGTTCCGCGAGGGCGCAGGCATCCGCGGGATGCGTGAACGAGCCCTGCTCATCGGTGCCGAGCTGACGGTCGCCGCACGGCCGAGCGGGGGGACCGACGTTCGCCTCGTCGTTCCCGGCGTCGGAGCGAGGAGCTGAACCGATGGGTGAACCCACGCGCATCCTGCTCGCCGACGATCACGCCCTGGTCCGCCGGGGCCTGCGGATGATCCTCGACGCCGAGCCCGATCTCACCGTCGTGGCGGAGGCAGCCGACGGCACAGAGGCTGTAGCCGCTGCGAAGGCAGGCGGGGTGGACCTCGCTGTTCTCGACATCGCGATGCCTCAAATGACCGGGATCCAGGCAGCGCGTGAGATATCGCGGAGTGCGCCCGACGTTCGAATCCTCATCCTGTCCATGTACGACAACGAGCAGTACTTCTTCGAGGCGCTGCGAGCCGGGGCCTCGGGTTACGTGCTCAAGTCGGTCGCGGACCGCGACCTCATCGAGGCGTGCCGCGCAGCGATGCGCGGGGAATCATTCCTCTACCCCGGCGCGGTCACCGCTCTTATCCGTGACTATCTGGAGCGCGACCGCCGCGGTGACCGGATGCCGGACAGCATCCTCACGTCCCGCGAGGAGCAGATTACAAAGCTCATTGCAGAAGGCAACTCCGCCAAGGAGATCGCCGACATCCTCAGGATCAGCGTCAAGACCGTCGATCGCCACCGGGCCAATGTCCTGCAGAAGCTGGGGCTGCGCGACCGGCTGGACCTCACACGGTTTGCCATCCGCACCGGACTCATCGAGCCGTAAGAGAAGCCGACGATATCCAGGAAATCACTTCGGAATGGGCAGGTGAGGCAGGCCAGCCGGTTCAATCTGGACTGACAGTCCTTTCGTTCCCGGTACAGGTTCCGTCGGAGGGTTGCCGACTCCCTCCTGGTCCGATTCGGGGCTCGAAACCTCTACGCCTCGAACCCTGGTGTTTCAAGACAGCCGGCAGGAGCAGACTGCTGCTGATATGTCTGCCGGGGCGGGCCGCGTTCTTTACCATTGAAGGATCAGCTGAAGGTCAGCGAGGGTGACATCAGCGCTGCGAAAAGACCGCCATTTATCGCTGTAATTCACGCAGCTACGACTATGCCAATTCTTATCCGGGAAAACGCTGAAGCTGTCCCGCAGAGGGTTCAGCTAACGGCCACAGACCGTCCTTCCTGCACGGATTTGAGGAGTTAGCTTCATGGTTAGAGCGGGGCCGTTGTCTGCTTCCGCAGCCGGATGGCGCGGTCACGTTTATCACGCAGGTGTCCCAAGGTAAGTTCCAGCCCGTCGACCTCGCCTTTCCACCCTTCTGTTTCAGCTCGCTCCCTTCTAGCGATCAGGTCGGCTTCCAATTCGTCCAAGCGAAGAATCATTCGGGGTTCAATGTGGAGCATGGGGCAGCGCACGCAGGCGTGTTCGTGCGCGCATGGCGTGCCGTAGGGGCGGCCGCAGGTGCCCAGTTCAACTTTGCGTTTATCAAAATGCTCCTCGAACTCTTGCCACTCGGCATCGGTGACGCGGGCGTATTCATGGTCCGGGCGCATCGCCCTGCGGTTGGCTAGGTGCATCTGGTAGTGCCGAACGACCTCTTCATCGAACACGGCAACGTAGCCCCTGGTGGTCTGCAGGTTCGCGTGCCCCAACAGGGCGGCTCCGATGTGGATCGGAAGGCCGTTGTTGACCAGGTCGGTCGCGAAGATCCGTCTGAAGTCGTGTGGGGTGAATGCAAGCCCTTCGAATTCGGGCCGGTCTTCGGCGGCCGCGGTGCAGGCTGCACGCAGGAGTTTTGCGATCCGGCTGGTGCTGAACACTCCGCGCAGCGGCCCGCTGGAATGCTGGAAAAGGAAGGGAAGCGGCTCGCTGTGTTCCCGCTCGTGTGGGTCCCAACGGCGAATCAAGGGGATGGTCCCTAGATTTTCCTTGTGCCGGCGGATCATCTCGGCGATGACATGCAGCAGCTCGGGCGACATGGGAATGACTCTTTCCCTGTCAGTTTTTGACGGTGTGATCACCAAGAGACCTACGATTTCGCCGTTGGGTCGGCGGTATTGCCTGATGGACAGGTGACTGAGCTCGAGCAGTTCCTCGTGGCGGATCCCGGTGAGCCGGAGAATTTCGATGGCCGCCCAGGTCCAGAACGCGCGTTCTTCCTGGTCGGTGATGTTGATCTTCTTCCCCGTGGGGCCGAACACCCACAACTGCCGTTCCGGTTCGGGAGGAGCTTCAAATTCAATTCCGCGACGCTCCCTGGGGCCCTTGGCCGGTGCCCTTTGAGGTTTGCGGTGGGTCATGTGCGTGTAGCGGTCCCCGCCAAAGTCGAAACTGTCATCGTCCAGGGAACCGGCGGCTGCTTCTCGAAAAGCGTGCAGGCGTTCCTTTTCCGACGTGACATGTTTGACGAGCAGGTCCAGGAGGGGTTGGCGTGCCCTGGTGCGGTCGGCAATGCGCTCGGCCATCCGACGGCGGCCTGCCTTGTAGCCGCGGGAAGCGATCGGTGGGATGGGACACTTCGTGGCCCATGGTCCCCACCTCGGGGGGTCCTCCAGCGACCAAGCCTGAAGATCCAGATACAGGGCCCGCACGGCGATCAGCAAGTCCCAAATGCCCTGCCGGAGCCTGGGTCCGTCAGGGGTTTGGATGGTGTCGACTTCCTGCCGCCAGGCCTCGTAAGTTTTCTCGGTCAGGTGAAGGTTCTGCTGGCCTGGGTTTACGTGCTCGATCACGCACCAGAAATTGCGTACCAGGTGCCCTGTCAGGCCGCGGAGGGTCGAATGGTCCATGCCCAGGGCAGCGCGCTGGTTGATGTAGTCGATGAGCAGCTGCCGCACCCCGGCGTTCTTGACCCCGTGGTAGTCGACGAACTCCTCCACCGTTCGTGGGCCGCCGCGTCTGGCTGCCCGGATGGTGGCCGGTGTCCCTTCCGGGAACCTTCCCATGGAATGGAGCACTTCCCAGATCAGGCCGGCAATTTGCCGGTCGTAGTTGCCCTTCTTTCGAACGGCCCGCAGCTCGTGCTGGAAGTGGACTAAGGCGCCGGGGCTCAAATCGTAGGCGGGGATTCCCTGGCTGGCTAGAACGTAGGAAAGTTCGGTAAGTGCGCGGTGCTTTTGTGTGTCCGTCGTTGGAGTGTCCCGGATGCGGTCTGCGATCTGATCCAAGAGTCGGTCTTGCTGGCATTCGCGGAAGATCATCGAGAAATCGGCGACCACGTCACGGTGCAATGTCCGCACAGACGGGACAATGACGCGCATGGCCACCAACCAGGTCAGTCCGCTGGTCATGGTCCAGCTCTTGGTTGGGGGAGGATTCAACGAGGCAAGTCGCTCCGCGGAAGTGTCCCAGCCACTGGCGTCCCAACGTTCCTGCCACGTGCTTCCTTCGAAACTCGACAGGTGTTCTGCGACCTTCCGGATGGACCTTCGGCGCTTGTCCAGCATGACCGGTGAACGCGGAAGAAGGGTGCACGCGGCGGTTTGCAGCTCGGCAATGGATGCCTTGCTGAGATCTCCCAGAGGCAACGGCAGGTTCCGAGGCGCGGCCACCGGGCTGACCATGGTGCCCTGTCCACCGATGTGCCGTAAAGCGGGCGGAACTTCGTCGTCGGCAAGTTCTCGACGGGACCAAATACCCGTGGTGGCAACACTAGCCCTGGACATCGTCGGTCCGCTTCCGTGCACCAAACACGGCGTTGATGTCCTCGGCCGCGTAGCCCGGGCTGTAACCCGGCGACGGCTGGTGTGCACGGGCGTGGAACTCCTGCATCTTGGCGATGACTTCTTCAGCCCTGGGCACCGCGTAGCGGCTGGTGGTGTGCAGGTCAGCGTGCCCAAGCACGACCTGGACCTCGGGCAACGTCAGCACACCGCTGTTGACCATGCGGATGGAGGCGGTGTGACGGAGATCGTGCAACGTCCAATTCGTCTCCGCAGCCGCATTCGCGCGCTGCACGATGCGCCTCGCGGCGGAATAGCTCAACGGCCTCTGAGGGCCGCGAAGCGTCCGCCACAAAGGATCGTCGGGATCTACTTTGCTGGATCCCAGATACCGTCCTAGCCATGTCATCGCCTCAGGTGACAACGGAACCCATCGTCTCTCCCTGGTGCCCTTCGAGATTACAGACAAGCGCTGGTTCGCCCAGTCGATGTCACTGGTCCGGGCGCCCAGGAGCTCTTCGGCCCTTGCACCTGAAGAGACAAAGCACTCAAGCAGTGCCCGGTCCCGGTCACAAGTCATCGACCCGAAAAGCTCTACCCACTGCCCGTCGGGGATCGACCGGGGCAGCGCGTGACTGGCGCGGCGACGGTAAGGCGCCCGACGAAAGGGCTGCTTCATTTCCAAGGGACTGCGATGCGAGAGCGCCTTGCGGCGATGCGCAGACGCCGGAACAGGATTCAACACAGGACCGCGGGACCACCGGGCGTGGAACTCATAGAAGTTTCGCACCGCGGCCAGGGTCAGGTTGACCGTAGCTGCCCCGTATCCGGCATTGAGATGGGGTTTCCCGGTCTTGATATTGACTCCACCTGGCAGCCCCGAGGACCGCCTGCGCTGCGGGTTGGGGGCGACCATGAACCAGCCGACCAATGCCGCCGTTTCCGCCTCCGTGGCGCGATCCCAGGAAACATGAACAGTCCACAGGACCCGAAACCACATCAGGGCTGCGTAGCAGTACGAGCGCATTGTGCGGGGACTCAGATCAGCAACGGCGAGGTCCCGTATCCAGGTGCTGACCTCCGACACCACCTCGCCGTTTGGATCGTAAAGGAGATAGGGCTCGTACGGACCGGGTCCCTGCCCAACGCGGCCAACCCTGGAAAGCTCAACAGACCCATCGCGCAGCCCGCGCCGACTATCGAAATCTGACCATTGCTCTGACATCCGAGATCACCTTTGGTGGTTGCAGCGGAGATAGCCCTGCTCCCATGCCTACAGCCAACAAGGCCGGAGATGCCGACGGCGCGCGGACACTAAGTGCAGATAACTAACCAAGAGCGCGAGCCATCATATGTCTGCGATCCTCCCTTAAAGACCAACCCTTCAATCCCGGTGGTGGGCAGATCCCGTAGCCAGGTCTTGGCCAATTCCGGGTCTGTAGTGGTCGGGGAAAGGGTCAGCGGGGCGGCCCATTCCCGGGCCAATTCTTCGAGCAGCTGCCGGCGACCGGCGAACGGGATCCCGCGGACGTCCTGCCCGGCGACGGCCAGCACATCGAAGGCCGCGAACGCGGCCGGGAACTCCTTCACCAGCGCCGGCAGAGCCGCCCTGGACGTCACCATGCGCCGCTGCAGCGCCTCAAAGTCCAGCCGATCCCTGTTCCAGATGACGGCTTCGCCGTCGAGGACGACACCGGGCGGGACCTGAGCCCCGAGGGCTGCGGCCAGGTCAGGCAGGATCCGTGTGAGCTCTTTGCCCTGCCGCAACCAGAGCGTCACCCCGTCAAAATTTATGAGGGCGACAGTCCGGTATCCGTCCCATTTGGGTTCGGCATATAGCCGGCCCGGCAGTGAGTCGGGTCCCGGGAAGTTCTTGACGAGTTTCGCCAGGGCAACAGCAACCGGGGGTTGCAGAGCCGGCGGGATGGACTCGCTCATGGGCCCAGCCTAAAGGGACGGGCGGTTTCTACCGCTCCTGGATACCCTCGGCAGTGTACTTCTGGGTGTGCCTTATGGTCTCCGCCATGGCCCGTACGGACTGCGGGTCGTCCTGCCAGCGGCTGCCGTCCCGCGTGCAGGCCTGGAGCGACAGGCCTGCTTCCTTGGCCGCCTGCCGTAGTTCGATCCACGCCCTTTCCAGGTCTGCCAGCTGCGCGGGCGTCAGCGGCTCGCGTTCCGCGGCGACCGCGACGGCGGAGGACTCCGCTGCAGCCGGTGTCCGGCGCAGGGTGAAGAAGCTTGGCAGTCCCATAGTCCGTCTCTCCTTCTGACAAAGAATGTCCCGCCTGAGATTGGGGGAACCAGACGGGACAATCCCACCGCACCAACCCAGCCTGACGCGTCCCAGGGCAGATACATGCTCGCAGGGCTCGCACCCCCGTGGGCGTCCGCTGGCGCGGCCGGCTGTTGGGTGTTGCCGGTCTGTCGCAGAGCTCCTGCCCGTCATCACCTTTGTCTACGTCTTCGACGTTTTTTGGTTGCTGTCCTTCGGATTCTAGGCGTCCGCTCCACCCCGTCTAGCCCCTCCTACGTCGGGGCCTGCGGCGAGTGAATTTCCCTGCGGCGCTCCTGCGTCGCTGATTTCCTCCGGGAATTTCCCCCACCTTGCCCTTTGGGTAGACAGGGCTCCGTCGGCCGCCGAGCAAGCGAGCTTGCCAGCAACCAAAAAACAACGGGGGAGAAGGGCAGTAGCTGGCACAGTTCCACAGCCCCCTCACCCACCGAATCCTCAGCAAAGGACAAACACCATGAGCAAAGTTTCCACACAGGCCGTCACCACGGCGGACACCGCCGAGACCATCCCCGGCGCCGTCGTTCTGGGCGATTACCACATGAACGACGGCTGGGACTGGATGGAACTGATCGGCCAGCACGGCTGGGCAGCGGTGAACGTCTGGGGTTGCGACGGCTGGGACGTGGGCCAATGGCCCTACGTCATCGTCGCCGCGACCCGCGCCACGGACAACACCGGGGAATTGTTCGGCGTAGCCACGTACTGCGAGGGCGACGTGAAGACCACCTATTACCGGACCCAGGCCCGGCAGTGGGACGCGATCACCGAAGAGGCGTTCGAATCGTGGAAATGCGGACAGGCCCCCGGACCGGCAGACCTGCCACTGGCGGCGGCCGAGCTGCCGAGCCGCTACCGCACCCCCTACGCCCCGGCCTTCGCCTAACCATCCCTGAGCTGCTGCGCTCCGTCACCCACGGGGCGCAGCACCCCACCACTTCCAAGGAGCACCATGAGCAACGACACCACCCCCAAAGGCATCACCGCCCTGATCTACCGCGACAGCCTGGGCATCGACTTCTCCAACCGGGGAATCTCCGCCCAGGTCACGGAAGTGACCGTTATCGGTCCCGGCATTGACCCGATATTCCCCGCATCCAAGGAACGGCCCGCCGTCCGGATCGTCACCGGCGAATCGTTTGACGGCGGCATCACCATCCACGCCGTACCCGTCACGGCAGAAGGGGAACCGGCCCCGTGGTACATGTTCGGCGGGACGTTCATTTTCAGCAGTGACTCACGCTTCCGGGAAGCCGCAGGCCACTACGGGGCGTTGCCGCTGCACGACCGCCAAGAATAAGAAACGCGGTGGCCGGGCCAGATGGTCCGGTCACCGCTGGCGGTCCGCCGTCGTGGCCGGCCCGGGTGTCTGGTTACGGGCGGCGGACCGCCGTTAGCGCCACGGCCATGAACGTGGTTCAGTGCCGACGGCGGCCGCCGGCGCCGGGATCCACGCCGCGCTTTCTGTGGTGAAGGTACAGGGACGGCTCGCCAGGGCTCACCATAATGGGCGTCCGCTGGCGCGGCCGGCTGTTGGGTGTTGCCGGTCTGTCGCAGAGCTCCTGCCCGTCATCACCTTTGTCTACGTCTTCGACGTTTTTTGGTTGCTGTCCTTCGGATTCTAGGCGTCCGCTCCACCCCGTCTAGCCCCTCCTACGTCGGGGCCTGCGGCGAGTGAATTTCCCTGCGGCGCTCCTGCGTCGCTGATTTCCTCCGGGAATTTCCCCCACCTTGCCCTTTGGGTAGACAGGGCTCCGTCGGCCGCCGAGCAAGCGAGCTTGCCAGCAACCAAAAAACAACGGGGGGAGAGGGGCAGCTGGCCCGGTTACGAGGTCCCCTCACCATCCCAATCCTCAGCAAAGGACAAACACCATGACTGATTCAGTACGCGCCACCGGCCCCGCCGACGTTCTCAGCTACATCCCGCACACGCTGGGCAACGTGCCCCGCGAGTCGTTTGTGTTCCTGACCGTGCAGGGCAACCGGCTCGGCGCCACACTCCGGGTCGACGCTCCCACGGCGGCAACGCCTGGCATGTTCGCCCACACCATCGGCGGCTTTCTCGAAGCGGACAAAGCTGCTACGTCGGTCCTGCTGGCCGTTTACACGGACCTGACCGCAGAGGACGCCCCGCGTCCGTTCCACGACTACATCGAGGCACTCATTGAAGTACTCGAAGCTGCCGGGACCCCGCTCAAAGACGGGTGGCTGGTGACCTCCACCCACTGGCAGGACCTGCTGTGTGACAGCGAGGCCGGATGCTGCGAACCCCAGCCGCTGGACGCGATCACCGACAGCGCCCTGAACGCCGAAATGGTGTTCCGCGGCAGCGCTTACAACGCCGGACCCGGCACGACCTACGCGCCCTATGCCGGGCCGGCAGAGGCCACCGAGTGGATCCAGTCCATGTATGGGCACCTGTTGGCCGAGGACCTGAGCGCACCACGCGCCCAGTGGGCCGCAGCATTGGAAGCCAGCGAACCGCTGACCGGGATGAAAGCGGTGGAGTTGGTGGCCGCATTCCAAGCCCCCGCCGTGCGGGACGCCCTGCTGGTGAACATCATCGACCCGGACCTGCCGGATGCAGAAGACAGCGGGGCGCTGCTGTTGGGCAGCGGAATCGCGCCGGACTGGACCCTCGTGGACAAGGCCCAAGCCGTGGCCCGCGAACTGATCACCGCAGCACCGGCGGGCTACCGTGCCCCGCTGCTGACCTTGATCGGATGGACGGACTACCTCAAAGGCCGGGCATCTTCGGCCGGGGAACACTTCACACTCGCCCAGGCCGACGCCCCCGGCTACCGCCTCGCGGAACTGCTGGAGCAGATGATGGTGCTGCGCCCGATCGCGGACACCGCCAAGAACCCCGCGACCGCCTACAAGCGGGAACGCTAAAAACCCCAAGGGGGCCGGGCCAGCATGGTCCGGTCCCCTCAGGTGGGGCGCGGCGGCCTCCCCCGCAAGCTCCGCCGGCCGCCGGTCACGCTTGCGCGGGCGCAGCACCACCGTGAAAGCACGGAAATACCCGCCGGGTTAGAGTGGAAACACGACGACCAGGCAGGAACCAACCATGAGCCACGGATTCATCCTCACCGATCAGGACAAAGCCCCTGAAGGCATCACCGCGGCCGAAGAGGCCATCGAGCTCGCCATCCTGGGTAACGACGAAACGAAGTCCCCCGCGGACTTCACCTGGGACAACCAGGGCCAGCAGTACTAAGACTCCTGCAGCGATGTTGCTGCACCTATAGATTTCCTTTTGCTGAGGGAAAACAGGGAGGGCCGGCGCCTGCAAGGTGCCGGCCCTTCCGCCCGTTAACAAGCCCCTGGCGCGACTAAAGTACTCATTCCCTGGGGGAGCTGGCGCGACTAAAGTACGGGATCTTGTTTGGTGTTCGGGCAGGCTCGTCGGGCTCGCCCTGGTTGCGGTGTAACCAGTTGATGGGCGTCCGCTGGCGCGGCCGGCTGTTGGGCCCGGCCCCGACGTCGCAGGGCTCCGGAGTGTCCGGTCCTGTTTGTCTTCGACGTTTTTTGGTTGCTGTCCTTCGGATTCTAGGCGTCCGCTCCACCCCGTCTAGCCCCTCCTACGTCGGGGCCTGCGGCGAGTGAATTTCCCTGCGGCGCTCCTGCGTCGCTGATTTCCTCCGGGAATTTCCCCCACCTTGCCCTGCGGGTAGACAGGGCACCGTCGGCCGCCGAGCAAGCGAGCTTGCCAGCAACCAAAAAACAACGGGGGAGAAGGGCAGTAGCTGGCACAGTTCCACAGCCCCCTCACCCCGAGTCGATGAAACAAGGAGAACCACCCCATGACGACGAACTTTTGGGATGCCGACGGTGACTTCGACTACGAAGCCCATTACGAGGCAGGCCAGCTCGAGAAAGCGGCCACGGCGGCACAGAGCCTTGGTGCACCTGAACTTGCCCCCGTCATCCACTACTTCGCACTGAAGGACTTGCCGCAGGTCAGCTTCACGCCCGAGCTGCTTACGGCGCTGAAAACATGGCAGCGCCTGGTGAACGAGATCGAGAATGCTCCCGTCGTACAGGACGTCAAAGATCTCAGGCGACAGGCAGAAGACGCAGGACGCGCCATCGAAAACCTGACTGAGGCTGCAACGGGCTAGCCTGCCGTGGGTACCCGCCCTGGGCAACTTTCAGGTGCAGGCTCGCAGGGCTCGCCCTGGTCTGCGCTGCAACCAGAGAATGGGCGTCCGCTGCGCGGCCGGCTGTTGGGCCCGGCCCCGACGTCGCAGGGCTCCGCCGTGTCCGGTCCTGTTTGTCTACGAACGTTTTTTGGTTGCTGTCCTTCGGATTCTAGGCGTCCGCTCCACCCCCTCTAGCCCCGGTTCCGCAGGCTCCACCGGGGCCTGCGCCCTGGACGATCTGCTGCGGCGCTCCTGCGTCGCTTATTTCCTTCGCAGCTCCCCCAGGTCTTGCCCTTGGGTAGACAGGGCTCCGTCGGCCGCCGAGCAAGCGAGCTTGCCAGCAACCAAAAAACAACGGGGGGAGAGGGGCAGCTGGCCCGGTTACGAGGTCCCCTCACCATCCCAATCCTCAGCAAAGGACGCCACCATGAACATCACTGGAGACCGTACGGCCCGCGCAGCACTGACCCGCCTGTTTGAACCCGCTGATCGGGTTGTGGCCGCCGTCGTCGGCCAGCTCGGCGCGTACGCCGCGTTGCGCCTCCTGACCGGAGAGCAGG
This sequence comes from Pseudarthrobacter humi, assembly GCF_024294965.1. Lineage (NCBI taxonomy): Bacteria > Bacillati > Actinomycetota > Actinomycetes > Micrococcales > Micrococcaceae > Pseudarthrobacter > Pseudarthrobacter humi. The sequence goes on along the minus strand of NZ_JANCLV010000022.1, from coordinate 13,162 downwards.
CACCCCACGCCCTGAAGGGCGTCACGTCGGAAGAATTTACCGCCGCGGTGGCCTGCGCCGCACAGCACTACACCGGGGACATTGACCCGCAAAAGGATCTGGACGACGCGGCCGCGCTGGGCGGCGGGTTCCTCATTCCCGGAGACGAGCACTGGCCAGCAGGTGTGGATGATCTTGAAGTGCCCCCGCTGGGACTCTGGTACCGGGGAAACCTCACCACAGGGATCCCGGCAACTGACCGCTGCGTCACCCTCACCGGATCCCGGGACTGCACCGCCTACGGGGCAGCTATCGCCGGAGACTTCGCCCACGGCCTGGCCCAACGCGGCATCACCGTTATTTCCGGTCTCGGCTACGGAGTGGACGCGATCAGCCACAAGTCAGCGCTGGCCGGAAGCACGCCCGAGGCAATGCCGACCATCGCCGTGGTCGCCGGAGGCGTAGACCGGTTCTACCCCTCAGGAAACGCCGACCTTGGCCGGGCACTTCTTGGAACCGGACTCATGATTTCCGAAATGCCAGCCGGGACCGCCCCCACCCGCCACAGGTTTCTCCAGCGCGGCAGGATCATGGCGGCCCTGTCCGGTGCCGTGTGTGTCGTGGAAGCCCGCTACCGTTCCGGCGCGCTGAACACCGCCCACCACGCCGAAACCATCGCCCGTCACGTCGCCGTCGTGCCCGGCCCGGTGACTTCCGCGAACAGCGCAGGCTGCCACCGGCTCGCCCGGGACGGGTCCGCCGTCCTCGTGACCGAAACCAACGAACTGATGGAACTCCTCACCAGCTAAAGCTCAGCGGTGGCCGGCCCCCCAAGGTCCGGTCACCGCTGGCGGTCCGCCGCAAACTGGTCGGCACAGTGCCTGGGAACTAGCGACGGACCGCCCACAGCGCTCCAGCGAGCAACCAAGCACCACACGCCGGCGTCCCACCGCGGCATCCCTCACCTTAAACATTCCGACTGTCCGTTGCAGCAGATACGCTGACGCCAATCAGTCCTGCAGCGATGTTGCTGCACTTATAGATTTCCTTTTGCTGAGGGAAACAGGAAGGGCCGGCACCTGCAAGAGGTGCCGGCCCTTCCGCCCGTTAACAAGCCCCTGGCGCGACCAATGTACTCACTCCCGGGGGAGCTGGCGCGACTAAAGTACTCACTCCCGGGGGGAGCTGGCGCGACTAAAGTACGGGCTTTGTTTGGTGTTCGGGCAGGCTCGTTGGGCTCGCCCTGGTTGCGGTGTAACCAGTTGATGGGCGTCCGCTGGCGCGGCCGGCTGTTGGGTGTTGCCGGTCTGTCGCAGAGCTCCTGCCCGTCATCACCTTTGTCTACGTCTTCGACGTTTTTTGGTTGCTGTCCTTCGGATTCTAGGCGTCCGCTCCACCCCGTCTAGCCCCTCCTACGTCGGGGCCTGCGGCGAGTGAATTTCCCTGCGGCGCTCCTGCGTCGCTGATTTCCTCCGGGAATTTCCCCCACCTTGCCCTTTGGGTAGACAGGGCTCCGTCGGCCGCCGAGCAAGCGAGCTTGCCAGCAACCAAAAAACAACGGGGGAGAAGGGCAGTAGCTGGCACAGTTCCACAGCCCCCTCACCTCGAGTCGATGAAACAAGGAGAACCACCTCATGACTGCAATCGCAGAAAACCCCATCGCTACGGCCCCGACGCTGGAATGGCTGGACCCGGGCACCCTGACCGTGGACGTGAACGTCCGCAAAGACGCGGCACTGACGCCTTCGTTCGTAGCCAGCATCAAGGAACATGGCGTGCTTGAACCCGTGATCGCCCACCGTCAGGAGAATGGGACAGTGCACGTGCTGATGGGACAGCGCCGCACCCGCGCCGCCGTCGAAGCGGCCCGTCCCCTGATCCCGGTCATGGTCATGGACAGCCCCGAAGAAGCCGAACGGATCGTGACGCAGGTGGTGGAGAACATCCAGCGCGCCGAACTCACCCAAGCGGACGAGGCCGACGCCTACCACCAGCTGTCCCTGATCGGTGTCTCAGCGGCGCAGATCGCCAAGAAAACCGGGCGGACCAAAATCACCGTCGAGGACGCGCTGAAAGCGAAGTCCAGCACCGCCGGGGACGCCGCACTGGGGAAGGGATGCACGATCGAGGAAGCGCTGATACTGGCCGAATTTGAAGGGAACCAGGACGCTACGGAGGAAATTGAATCCGTACTGGCCGACGAGCCGGACCAGTTGCATCACGTGGCTCAGCAGTTGCGGGACCGCAGGGACCGAGCCGCCGCCCTTGCGGCGCTGATTGCTGAACTCGAAGCGGCAGGGAAGACCATTGTGGAGGATGCCGGGCACTATGAAGGGGAGGAAAACCTGTACGTTTCCGCCGCCCGCTGCTCCGATGGGGAGGACGCAACCGAGGACGACGCGAACGCCTACATCATCATCAGCAACTGGCAGGGAGAACACTCCGCCAAACCGGTAATCACCGGATGGGAAGCGCTGGGCTTCACACCCAAGCACGAGCGTTACGACGGCGGCAGTTCCGCGCAGAAAGGACCGATGACCGATGAGCAGAAAGTCGAACGCCGGACCCTGATCGAGAACAACAAATTGATGATTTCGGCGACGACCGTACGCCGGGAATGGGTCACCGCGTTACTGGCAAAGAAGCAGGCTCCCAAGGGCTGGCAGTACTTCACCGTCCACGCCATCACCCACCACTCAGAAGTCGCCAGCGGCTACGACGGTGAAGTGGCCGCGCATATGGCTGGGGCAAAGATCGAAGGGGAGAAAACGTGGGCGTGGAACCCGCTGAGGGATCACGTGGCCAAGACCACGACCCGACCCGAGTTCTCCTTGATCGCCCTGATCTGCGCCGGGTATGAAAAGACCATCGCCAAAGATTCATGGCGGGCACCGCACCAGTCCCACCGCGACTACCTGAACCAGCTCGTCACATGGGGATACACCGCATCGGAGACTGAACAGATCATCATCGACAGCGGCAAGTAACCACCACCGGGCATAGAAAAACCCCGGACCCTAGATGTTCGAAGTATCTAGGTTCCGGGGCTTCTTCTCCCCACAGTCTACCGGCCAAAACGGGAAACATGTCAAAGCCCGCAGGGGCAGGGAAACAGGGCATCGGAACGGTGAGAATCGCGGGCGGTCCGCCTCCCCAGGTGGCAGCACCCAGCGTGGTCACCAGCGACAGACCGCCGTTCCAACGCGGCCACCACTAGCCGTTCCGTGGGGACAGCGCAGCAGTTACCAGGAAACGGTGTCCCCACCCATGAAGACCCCTCGCCCACCTGGGCACGGCAAAAGCTCAACGTCCGGGCTTTTCCCGCACACACCTGGACGACGGGGACCAGCCTGACGGCTGACCACATCCCGCCAGCTACTCAAACCCAAAGATGCCGTGGACGACACAGTGAACGTCCGTGGCCATCAGGTGCCGGCTGCTGCGGATCGTGGAGGGCCGGCTACCAGGGCGGCTCTATTCCGAGGACCAGGAACGGGGCGGCTACACGCCGGAAGCTGACGGCATCACCACTGCCAGGCCTCACCTAAAATAGAGCCAAAAACCTCTAGATTATGCGGAGAAAGTCTATTTATTCAGTTGAATAATTGATAGAATGGAGGTATCAAGTCAAGCAGTCGAACGCAACTAGAACTCATACGAAACCAGGTACTGAAAATGACTTCCTCCCCCACCGATTACACGGTCTACACCAAGCCTGAATGTCCGAACTGCGACCGGACGAAGGCATACTTCGAATCCAAGGGCATCACCTACACGGCCGTGGATATCACCGAGAACCCCGCCGCCCTCGAATACATCACCGAAGAACTTGGCTACGCCCAGGCGCCCGTCGTGCAAAACAATGCCGATGACCAGGATCACTGGTCAGGGCTCCGCCGGGACAAGCTGGTCCAAGCATCCATGAACCGCCAGGCGGCGTGAGCTCTATGACTGACACGCAGCAGGGGGAGCGGTTCACGCTTAGCCCCCGACGGATCACCGACGCTGAATGGTTCGGCCTGGACGCTAATCCGGAGGGCACCATCAACGTCCCCCTCGTGGACCACTACGAGCCACTCCCGTACCCGGAATGGTGTGGGTCTGAGGACCACCACGACATCCGGAACACCTCTCGAAAGGCACCCACCATCATGGCCGGAGAAACCACGATCACGGTCATCGGCAACCTCACCAGCGACCCCGAACTGCGGTTCACTCCAGTTTCCCGTGGGTTCGGCAATACTGAAGGTACTCCGGTCGCGAACTTCACCATTGCGTCCACCCCACGCACCTTTGATGCCCAGAGTAAGGAGTGGAAGGACGGGGAAACTCTTTTCCTCCGGTCCACGGTCTGGCGAGAAGCAGCAGAAAACGTTGTTGCGTCTCTGACCAAGGGCAGCCGTGTCGTGGCCAGTGGCCGGCTGAAGCCCCGCACCTATGAGACCAAAGCGGGGGAGAAGCGCACAGTGATCGAGTTCGAGGTCGACGAAATCGGGCTGTCCCTCCGTTACACAGCGGCGGCGCCGACGGGGTCCCAAGTGGTCAAAGCGCTGAACAAAAGCGCTGCAGGGGTTGATGCCAGCGGCTACGCCGATGATGACCCGTGGTTCGGGAAGAACGCCAACGATGCAGAATCCGCTGGCGTGCCAGATACGGCATCCTACCCCGCGCGCTGAAACCTGCGACGCGGCTCAATCGGGCGGACGTGACCAATGCCGGTTCCTAAGAAAACAAAGACTGTTACCCCGTACTTCACTGAAGCGGATGCTGACCAGATCCGGGCTGCAGTTCAGGAGGTGGGGCGCTTGGAAGGGTATGCTTCGATCTCTGAACTCGTCGAAGCAGCAACCCTTCGGGAGCTTCGGCGGTTGCAGCGTAAGTACAACGGGGGAAAGAAATGGTCCGGCGTCCCCGCCGGTAGGATGCGGCCGGGCCGGCGAACCCGCGAGGAACTTCAGCGCCGGTCTGAACACTGAACCCGCTTCCGTCCCGGAATGCCGGCGAGGACTTAGGGCCACTCCCTGTCACTCCACTGGGTCTCGTTTAGCTGGAGACACTTACGGTGACGGTGGTGCCGCTCCCTGGCTTGCTCTTGAGGCGAATTTGTCCACCATGTGCTTCGATGATGGCTTTGCTGATGGACAGCCCGAGGCCGGCTCCGGGGACGGCGGTCTTCATGGCGTGGTCGGATCTGAAGAACTTGGTGAATGCCTGCTCTTGTTCTTCCTCCGTCATGCCAATTCCCTGGTCACTAATGGAACAGATGAACCCGCCGTTTTGTCCCCTCAGCGCGATTAGCACCTCGCTGCCTTCAGGCGAGAACTTGATGGCGTTGGACAGTAGCTGTGTGATGGCCCGGGTGAACTGTTCCGGGTCCACCTCGGCTTCAAGGTCGCCTTGGATATGGTCATTGAGGATGATGCCTTTGGCTGACGCTTCATGTTCCGCGCTTCGGGTCGCCTTCTCCACGAGTTGGGAGAGGTTTGCCGGTCTCCGGCGTATCTCGAGATCCTCCGAGGCGACTAGGAGAAGGTCGTTAATCAGGGTCAGCAAGCGTTGAGCGTTTCGTTCGATAACGCCGAGGTATTCTGCGTCGGGTTCATCTCTCAGGAGTTCCAGATAGCCGAGTATGGATGTCAGGGGAGTTCGGAGTTCGTGGGATACCGTTGCGACGAACTTATCTCTGGCTTCGAGAGCCGATACCAGGGCTGTGACATCGGTGAAGGCCAGAACGGAGCCCTTTTGCCGTCCCTCATTGTCATGAAAGGGTTTCGCCGTGGCGGAAAAGCGCTGCTGCTGGTCGCCAGTGCCGACACGTATCAACTTGTTGGTGAAGCTGTCACCGCTTAGTGCAAGTTCTGCTGGACCAGCTGACAGTGTTTGGGTGGCCTGCGCAGGTCCGACGACGAACGGGTTGACGCCCGGCATGCGCTGAGCCATGGTGCGGTCCGCTCGTAGGCGGCGGTTGGTAAGAATGTCGCCGCCACCTGTATCGAGAGCCCACACGCCTACGTTTACCGTCTCGAGGACCACGTTAAGTAGTTGCTCGTGATCTTTCGTTTTCTCATGGAGGCGGACCAGTTGAGTATGACAGTCTGATCGGAGCCCACTAGGACGGCCCGAACGGTACCCACCAGCCGGACATGCCGAACCTAATGACGGCTTGAATGGTACCCACCTGTGAACGTTGATCCATCCAGTGTTGGATCGACGACGGGAGGGCCGGGATGGGGTCAAGAGTGGAGTTGTTCGCGCAGATTCGGAGGGATGCCCGGGTGGAGGGCGCGTCAATCCGGGAGCTTGCCCGCAGGCACCAGGTGGCGCGGAAAACCGTGCGTAAGGCGTTAAGTTCCCCGGTCCCGCCAGAGCGTAAAACTCCTGTACGGTCCTCGCCGCGGCTTGATCCTTATAAACCGACGATCGACGCCATGCTCGTCGAGGACACGACGGCGCCGAGGAAGCAGCGTCACACTGCCCGGAGGATTCTTGCCCGGCTCATCGAGGAGCATGGAGCGGACGAGTTGTCGTATTCGACGGTGCGTGACTACGTTCGGGTCCGCCGGGCGCAGATCGATGTGGAGGCCGGCCGCCGGGTTGAGGTATTTGTTCCTCAGGAGCACGCCCCGGGCGCGGAAGCGGAAGTGGACTTCGGTGAAGTCTGGATCGTGCTGGACGGGGTAAAGACGAAATGCCACATGTTCATCTTCCGGCTTTCTCACTCCGGCAAAGCCATCCACCGGATTTACCCCACCCAGGCCCAGGAAGCGTTTCTGGAAGGCCACGTCGAGGCGTTCAACGAGATCGGCGGCGTGCCGGTCAAACATATCCGCTATGACAACCTCACCAGTGCCGTCAGGGCCGTGGTGTTCGGTCAGGGGCGGAACCGCCTGGAGAATGACCGGTGGGTGTTGTTTCGCTCGTTCTATGGATTTGATGCCTTTTATTGCCAGCCAGGTCTTGCCGGCGCTCACGAGAAAGGCGGGGTCGAGGGCGAGGTGGGCTGGTTCCGCCGCAACCGGCTGACCCCGATGCCCGTGGCGAGGTCCCTTGATGAGCTCAACGACTGGATCCGGAGCCGGGAGGTTCAAGACGATCAGCGGCGGATTGATGGCAGGATCCGCACTATCGGCCAGGACTTCGCCGCCGAGCGCCCGTTCCTGGCACCGTTGCCGGCCGACGAGTTCGATCCCGGTCTGGTGTTGAACCCGAGAGTGGACCGGTCCTCAATGATCACCGTGCGGATGGTGAAGTACTCGGTGCCAGCACGGTTCATCGGTCGGCGGGTCCGGGTTTCATTGCGGGCATCCGAAGTTGTGGTGTTCGACGGCCGCGCGGTGGCGGCCCGGCACCAGCGGATTATTGCCAAGGGCGGGCAGTCGGTCCAGTTGGACCATTATCTGGAGGTCCTCAAGACCAAGCCCGGCGCTTTGCCTGGTTCCACTGCTTTGGCCAGGGCGCGGGAGTCGGGTGCTTTCACCAGCGCCCATGACGCCTTCTGGTCTGCCTCGCGCAGGGTCAACGGTGATGCCGCGGGGACCCGTGAACTGATTGACGTCCTGCTGCTGCACCGATCGATGGAAGCCGAAGACATCGAGGCAGGGATCACCGCAGCCCTTGGAGTAGGTGCCGTCAGTGCCGACGTCGTGGCGGTTGAAGGCCGCCGACATGCCTCCAGCATCCCTGCTGGTGGGTCCCGTCCTGACCGTCATCGCGGTGCTCATGCTGAAGCGAAAGTGCAACGAGTTGTCAGCCTGACCCAGCGCCGGCTGATGGACCCGGCGGCGGTCATCGCCGGGCTCCCTCCAGACAAGCGGCCGCTCCCGGCGATCAGCGCCTATGACGAGCTGCTGGCCAAACGCACCGAACACTCCGCAGGAACCGCGTCGAAGGAAAACATCTCATGAGCCCCACCGCACCGGCCACCACCATCACCCCAACCCTGCGACGGCGCCGCGGTCTGACTGAGCAGGCCGCGGTCGCGGCCGTGGACCAAGCATGCCGCCGATTGCGCCTGCCCACCATCCGGGCGGTTCTGGACGAAGCTCTGACCGTCGCGGGGAAGGAACAACTCTCTTACCAAGGCTTCCTGGCCGAGCTGCTGCTGGCCGAATGCGATGACCGGGACCGTCGCTCCTCAATCCGACGCGTCAAAGCCGCGAACTTTCCCCGGGATAAATGGCTCGGTGATTTCGATTTCGACGCGAACACGAACATCAACCCCGCTACCATCCATACCCTCGCTACCGGCGAATGGATTCGAAAAGGTGCACCGCTATGCCTGATCGGGGACTCCGGAACCGGCAAATCCCACCTGCTTATCGGGCTGGGCACCGCCGCGGCGGAGAAGGGATACCGGGTCAAATACACTTTGGCCACCCGGCTCGTGAACGAACTCGTCGAAGCCGCCGACGACAAAGTCCTCGCCAAGACCATCGCCAGATACGGCCGAGTGGACCTGCTCTGCATTGACGAGCTCGGCTATATGGAACTGGACCGGCGCGGCGCCGAACTCCTCTTCCAGGTCCTCACCGAACGCGAAGAGAAGAACTCCATCGCCATCGCTTCCAACGAGTCGTTCTCCGGCTGGACCAAGACATTCACCGACCCGCGCCTCTGCGCCGCGATCGTTGACCGGCTGACGTTCAACGGCACCATCATCGAAACCGGCACCGATTCCTACCGCCTCGCCCACAGCCTGACAAGGAACGCGCACTAAAAGGTAGCCGCGGCCGCCCGCCCCACGAACACATAGGTTGTCGTTGACCACTTCATGCCGCGCAACAGGACAGTTTGGAGACGTCAGTAGTGAAGGACTGGGCTGCTATCTTGATGCCTTCGGCCATGGTCAGATAGGGGCTCCAGAGATTCGCGACCTGATCAACGGTCATCCCGGCCTCCAGAATGTAAATCCCTGCGGCGGCGATGTCCCCGGCGTCCTTACCCACGACAGTGATCCCTACAATCCGACCCGTGTCCGCGTCGGCAACGATCTTGATGAAGCCGCGGGTATCACGGTTCACCAGCGCGCGAGGGATAAATTTGAGCGGCAGAACCCGGCACATGCACCGGATCCCTGCCTGGTTCGCTTCCTTGTCCGTCATCCCGACAGCGGCCAGGGCAGGGCTGGTAAACGTGACCCGGGGCAGGTGCCGGTAATCGACCTCACGCCCGGCACCCTCAAAGGCGTTCTCCACCATCAGGGCCCCGTGCGCGGCGGCGACATAAACGAACTCCGGGTGACCCGTCACATCACCCGCGGCCCAGATCCTCGGATTAGTACTGCGAAGGCTCCCGTCGACCAGGACTTCCCCGCGGTCCCCGGTTTCAACGCCGACCATGCAAAGGTTCAAATCCTCCGTGACCGGGCGCCGGCCTGTTGCCATGAGCAGGCGCGCGGCCCTGAATTCCTCGTTTCCTCCTGAGACGGAAGCATCCACGACCACGTCCCCCGACACCTCATCGGTCCGGACCGAGGACGCTGTCGCTCGACGGACGACCCGGATGCCCTCATCGGCGAAGACACCGGCGAGGGCATGCCCGGCTTCAGGCTCTTCGGCCGAGGCGAGCTTGGACCGGACCAGGATGGTCACCTCCGTGCCGAGCCGGGCGAAAAGCTGCGCCTGCTCCAGCGCCACATACCCGCCGCCCACCACCAGCATCGAAGCGGGAACGTCCTGCAGCTCCATCGCACTCGTGGACGTCAGATAATCCACCTCGTCCATTCCCGGCACTTCAGGGATCCAGGGGGTGGAGCCGGTCGCGACCAGGTAGTGTTCCGCGCTGACTGTCTCGGTGGTTCCGCCCGGGGCGGTGATGTTCAAAACCGGTGCGGCTGCGGTTCCGGCGAACACCGCCGTCCCCCGCTGCAGGTTCCATCCATAGCCCGCGGCGAGATCCACATACTTCTCTGACCGCATGGATTCGACCAGTGAGCGCTTCCCGGCGACCAGTTCGGGCATATCCACCGGCTCTGCGGAGGTGCTGATACCGGGGAACCGTCCGGAAGCATCGAGGGCGACATGGCGGGCTTCCGCGGCGGCCAGCAGGGCCTTGGACGGGATGCAGCCCGTGTTCACGCACGTGCCTCCCACAGTGCTGCGCTCCACCATCAACACCCGCTTGCCACGGCTGGTTGCCCGGATGGCCGCAGCGAAAGCAGCCCCGCCGGAACCGATAATGGCCAGGTCATAATCGAAAGATGCTGCCGACACGAGGGACTCCTGAAGATGGAAGGGAAGCAGCCGCCAGCACACCTGTTGCTCAACCGACCGCCATGTGCAGCCTTCAACCGAAGACCAGCTCTGCATCCCATTCTCAACCTTCCCCTACACTGGAATGTCAAGGAATCGCCGTCCTGGCCGCCTGCTAAGAAATGAGTTCATGATGCGTATCGGTGAGGCCGCGGCAGCGGCAGGGATGACAACCAAGACGCTGCGTTTCTACGAGGACAGCGGGCTTCTCCCGGCAGCGAAAAGATCCTCTAACGGCTACCGGGACTACCATGACGACTCCGTGGCCAGGCTCGAATTCATCCGCCGCGGACGGGCCGCAGGCCTCGCCCTGACCCAAATACGCGAAATTCTTAGCCTCCGTGACGCCGGAGAAGCCCCCTGCGCCCACGTCCAAGACCTTCTCTCCAACCAGCTGGCCGAACTGGACCACCAGATTTCTGAACTAATGGCGCTGCGATCCATCGTCGCCGGCCTTCACGCCACTGCCGCGTCCGGGACCGACGCAAGCTGCGATCCCGAACAAATCTGCAGCTACCTCTGACGCACTACTCCGCCAGACGCCAGCTTCCAACAACCGGGACCCCGGGTATCGTCCCAACCCGCGGCAGTGTTTTCACAGACCCAGAAACCACGCCAAGAACCCCTAGACACCCTCACAACATCATCCCCGGACGTCCGACGGGTGGGTACCGTTCGGGCCGTCCTAGTGGGCTCCGATCACGTTGACACAATCACCAGTTCCAGGTCTTTCTGATCTCTGCTGTTCCTGTGCTTTAGCACGCCTCCTGCTACCAGGTGCGCGGTGATAGCCAAACCTTCCATGATGACAGGGAAGAGAATCATGCGAATCAAATCGGTCTGTTCAATTTCACTTCCCAGCGCGAGCGGGGAGGCGATAGTTCCGAGAAGAGGGGCAGTGATGGCCAAGGCTAGGCGCGTCTTGCTGGCGCTTACGGCAAGCCAGATCACCGGAAACGCGATTAGCAGCCCTACGATGCTCAAAACGGGGCCGCCGACTTCTCTGGTAAGGGCCAGAACCAAGCAATCTGCCACAGGTATGACCGCGAAAGTCCCGGCAGGAAGCCGATTCCAAGGACAGGCGAGGCTGGCCACAAGAATCAGCAGCTGGAGGAGCAAAGTTATGAGGAACGCAGTGTCTGTAAGCGAGGCAGGGCTGAAGAGAAGCGCGAAAAAAGTTATGAGACCCATTGCCAACGACACCGGGAGCTGGCATAAAACGATGGCCCGGCGCCTGCCAATTTTGTTGAAAAAGTCATCCAATGGCATAAAAACGGACGTGTCCTGCATGATTACCGCAGCCCTCTCCCCAGAAATCAGACCACAAATACGTTTGGTGCCCGTAGTGGACAGCCTACTGAGGAAGTTTCCTCATGGCGTGACGTTACAGCCGTACAGTGGGGCTGGTCCGAAATCCGGTCTCAGGTAGGCGAGTTTTCGCCACCCGGTCAGCCCGGGCAGGCAGGGGCTGGTACACGGTTAAGTACCGCTGGCGGCCGCCGCCAGCGATGCGTGATCGAGGGTGTCCAGATAACGTTCAGCGCCTTTGACGCTGAGGCCGAAGAGATCGCAGAGGCGACGTATGTCCTTGGTAGCGTGAGCTTCATCCAGGATGCGGTCTTCGCGCAGAGCCTGGGCGGAAAAGCCGAGTGTGCTGTTGATCCAGACGTGGCTCACTGGAGCCGTTCGCACAGCCGTCTGGATGTTGATGAACAGGTGGGGGTTGATTGTTTCGGGCCATTGCATGTTCCGGTAGTCCAGCCAGGTTGCGAGGGACCGACGCGCCGGGTGCGCCAACAAGATGGTGCGGCTGGGGAGGTAGAGCCGTCCGTCGCGGACATCGGTCAGCAGCAGGTTACGGACCTGCCCGCTGCGCAGCGCGTGGTAGCCAATCAGCGTGGCCAAGGCCTCACGGACCGGGTTGTTGGATTCAAGTGCTGCGCGCATGGCTGCATCATCGATGGGCAAGGGGGTGCGCGTTTCCGGTTGGCCGGTCCTGAGGTGTGTGGTGGGGTTCCGAAGACGAGGCGTCTGGCCTTGAGAACGCGGAACAGCGACTTGAGGGCGCTGCAAATTAAAGTACGGTCGCTTCCGTGGGCCGGCAATGCCTGATTGATGTCGTCCCGGGTTATTTCCCGCAGGGAGCTGCGGTCGTCCGCGGCCCACGCCCGGAGAACGGGCAGCAGGGACCGGACCCGGACTCGGATAGTGACATGCGCCCGTGGCCGAGAGCGTGGGGAGGCGGTACTTCCGCGGAGCATTACTTGGAACCAAGTGTGGACCTCATCGGCGATGGCGGTCGGAAGACCCGCTGCCTGGCGGGCGTACCAGGTCACGATCGCAGGTTCCCTGTCATCCTCCAGCAGTCCTGCAGCGTGGAGTACATCCAAGATGGGCTGCCTGTTGAAAGTGGTCGGATCGAGCTCAGCCACGTGGCTTGCCTTGATCGGTGCGCCCGGTGTCGCCTGCGCGTAGGCGAGGAGCCGGAGACCCTGTCGGGTCACGTTGAATCGGGTTTTGCTCCAGCCGTGAGTCTCCCCGTGAGCGCGGACCGCCTCGTCGAGAAACTTTGCGAAGGCTGGATCCGGCAGCTCAAAGCCGGCGGGGAGTTTGGTGAGATCGCGGGGAACATCAATCATTGTCAACTGCCGGTGGGCCACCGGATATTGGTGGGGGAGTCGCTCTGCAGTTACCTGCGGGGAGTCCGCAGGTTGCCGCTTCTGCCGGAAGAGGCCGACGAAGAACAGCTGTTGTCCGTGCTGGTTCATCTCAACCACGCTAGGGCCGGTTCCATGGGGACGGGCGCCGACTGAATACTGGCTTCCAAGGGAGCCACGTGCCGTGCGCTTCAGAGCCACCTGGCCAGATCACGGATCGTGTCGTTCAGAGCCACGATTGGCGTGGTTGAGAGCCACCTGAAAAGCTCCTCCCAC
>NZ_JANCLV010000021.1:0-46548 GCF_024294965.1 Pseudarthrobacter humi | reverse complement strand
CTATCTTCGCGTACTGCACTCAAAACTGGACTGGACATGATTACTGGATTCCTGGCTCTCGCCCCACGCGATTAGGCGGACTTGCTATGAGCCCCTGGTACCGTTCCAGCCTGACACGTAGGGCACCCGCGAGAGCGGCCGACCCCACGGCTACCGATGACTCCGTCAGGAACGACCGCGCACTCAGAGTTTATAGATCAGCAGCTTAGGCGGTGATCCTGGACCTGTATGCCTTCTGCAGCCTTTAGCTCGCTGCAGTATGTCCATCAGCTATTCTCAAGATCAGGTCATGCGGCCTGATCAGCTTTGCGGTGATTCCTGCGTAGAGCCAAGCACCGGCATTTATGTGCCTGTCGGGTGCCTTTTCAAATGCATGCAAGATTGCTTAAAACAAATTGGGGGCGAAGTGGAGAAGTACTACCTGCCAGGAAAAGATAGCTGGCATAATTTTGATGTTGTTGGCGAGGCGTATCGAGAAGCGCAGGTTACAGCCGCGCTCGGCCGCCGCCCCCGGCTGGACGAGGAGATTGAAGAAGTCTTTGAGGCCTTTCTCATACCGGAGCCAGACAACCCCCATGACGCTAATGCTGTCTCCGTGCGAGTGAACGGACATGTGGTTGGCTATCTGGACCGAGACGCTGCGCAGGTGTACCGACCAATTCTCCACCGCATCGCTGCTAGCGGGATGGTCGCAACGACCACAGCCAGGATCTGGGCCGTGGTTCGAGAATCTTGGGAAGATAACCAGCGGGCACGATTTTTTGCAAACGTCCGCATCTACTTGCCCGAGCCCCACCAGATCCTTCCGCTCAATAATCAGTCCCAGGCCAACGCGGCAGTCCTCCCCTGGGGCGGCGCGCTACAGGTAACCGGTGAGGACAAACACTTCAACCACCTGTTCAACTACCTTCCAGAGAACAGCGAAGGGCTTGTTATCCTCACGATGCACAAGCTCGTCCAGACCCTGAAGAACGGCGCCGAAAAGCACCTCGTCGAGGTTCGCCTCGACGGCGAACGGGTTGGGCAATTGACCTCTGCTACCTCGAATCACTACCTGCCAACCATCGCCCACGCCGCAGATGGCGGCAAGGAATTGGGGATCTGGGCCAAGATCAAAGGCTCCGGTCTCGCAGCCGAACTAGTCATCCAAGGTGCCAGAGCCACGGAACTTAGTGACGACTGGCTCAATACGATGCCCACTTTCCCTCGACTCATACCGGAGGCCGCCGGATACGAGGTGCCGCCGGCGTTCATAGAAGAACCGCCGACCCGACGCGACCAGAGGGCTACCCTGCCGGCTACTGCTCCGCCATCAGCGCCTACCACCAATCCATCTGGATCCTCCCCCGTGAACATAACCTCGAAGCCGTTCAAAGGGCATGTCGTGGTCACCGAGAAAGACCGGCGATACAGCCCCATTACTCACCGATCAGCCGGAGTCGCGATAATCATCATCGCTGTCATCGTTGGCGCTATGCTCGGCGCGATCCCTCTAATTGGGCCAGTGCTATTCATCGGGTGTATGGTCCTCGGCATCATGGGCAACATCCGATCACGCAAGATCGCTGCGGTCCTTGAGAAGGAACGATCCATCCCCGATTTGCGCCTTTGAGAACTGACGCACCACTGTACTAAACCAGAGCCCCCACCTGACAATCAGAATGAGACCCACCACTCCGGCTCACGAGTCCCACGTCTTGACACACGCCGGAAAAGGCCCTAGAACTCAATCTGACGGTTCAGGGTTGGAGGCATCAGTGGTTGGGCAGCGGATCGGGTACGTGCGGGTGAGCACGCTGGACCAGAACGAGAAACGCCAGCTCGAAGGCCAGGTCCTGGACCGTGTCTTCACGGACAAGGCCTCCGGCAGGGACACGGCCCGGCCGCAGCTTGCTGAACTCCTGCGGTTTGCCCGCGACGGGGACACAGTGGTTGTGCACAGCATGGACCGGCTCGCCCGAAATCTGGATGACCTGCGTGCTCTCGTCCAGGGCTTCACCCGCAAGGGTGTCAGGGTGGAGTTTGTTAAGGAGAGCCTTGTCTTCATCGGCGAGGACTCCCCCATGGCCAATCTCATGCTCTCCGTCATGGGTGCCTTCGCTGAGTTCGAACGCTCCCTCATCAGGGAACGCCAGAGGGAAGGCATCGCGCTGGCCAAGCAGCGCGGTGCGTATAAAGGGCGGAAGAAGACCCTCACCCCGGAACGGGCGGCCGAGCTGGTCCAGCGCGCCGGCAGCGGTGTACCGAAAGCCCTCCTTGCCCGCGACTACGGGATCAGCAGAGAAACCGTCTACCAATATCTTCGCCACGCCAAACTCGAGTAAAACCCTCTCCCCCCGCGGGTGGCCGGCATGATTCCGTCAAGCTCTGGCTTGGCTTGACGGAATCTCCATTATCGGCGTTAGAAACTGCTGGTGAGGACGCCAAAAGCCATGGATGGGTTGGAATGCATGGTTCTCCCTCTGGTCAGCAGGGACTTAGGGTTTGGTTTCGTTTTGAGAGTGTCTGGGCTATTGGGTCGGAGCTGGCCGCTGGGCGGTAGCGCTTTCCAGCGGTTCAGAATCAAAGTTGTTGTGCTCAAGGCGAAGGTACCCGTCGGCGTCGAGGCCAACCGGGACAGGATCACCGATGACGCCTCGGAAGTCTTTGCCAGGTTCAGAGCTAAGGAAGCACATCAGGAACCAGCGTGAGTCACCGTCCCCCGGACATGCAGTCATGGTAGCTGCTATCCCCAAGCCCTGTTAGGTGTGGGGCAAATCCAACGAGTCGGTTCGACGGGCCCTGTTGCTCGACCGGCGAAGGAAGGTGCGCCACTCCTTGCCCAACAGTGCCGTGTGACGCTGACGACAATTTTTTCACTGAATCTATTGACCGGTCATTTGGTTAATTGTACGGTCAATACATGAGCACGCCACTTCATGTGAAGATCCGCACGGGCCTCGAAGCGAGGATTCAGTCCGGCGAATTGCCCCCAGGGGCAAGGATGCCGACTGAGGCCGAACTGCAGGCTGAGCACGGCGTCAGCCGTTCAGTTGCTCAGCGAGTCCTGAACGATCTCGCTCAGGCTGGGCTCGTAGTACGTCAAAAACGGTTGGGCACCCATGTCGCCGAAGGTGCCCGCCAAGTGAACCTGCTTCGATCCTTGGATCCTCGGATCGACAGTGCGGGTCTTCCCGGCCGTATGTTTGTGATTTCGGCGGAGATCATGCCGGCCGGCAAGGCAGAGGTCCAGGTACCGGGCCTCGATGACGATGACCCTGTTACACAGTTGGTCCGAGTCAGGCACGATCAGGATGACACCCCCATCGTCATCGAGGTCGTCGCCATCCCTTTCTCCTTGGCACCCAGGCTGCTTGAAGAACAGCTTGAAAGCCTGTCAGTCAGGGCACATTTCGCGAAGAACAAAGTGTCAATCGCAAGATCGCGAATGTACTTCGACCCCATCCTGCTGGAGCCCCGTCACGCGGACCTGCTCGGCATCGAACCAGGGGTTGCCGTACTGCGACGCCGTCGCCTGATGTGGCAACCCAACGGTCAAATCGCGGAGTCGGCGGCGTACTACCTGCGCCCTGACGCCCTTGAGTTCTACGTCGAATACTCCGAACCAAGCCATTAAGAAGTCCAAGGACCTCATCCCTGGGCCGAAGAACAAAACTTTTCAGGAGCACACCCCAATGAAACGACGACTTACCGTCTTGGCCCTCGCCTCTGTGGTGGGCATTTTCGGGATGAGCGCTTGCGCTAATCCCACCGATAACGCCGGCGCCCAGCAATCAGGCAGCACCGACATCCTTGCAGCTGTCCAGAAGGACGACGCCATCGCCGCGATGCTGCCAGAAGAAATCCGCCAAAAGGGCGGCTTCACAATCTCTATCAATGCCGACGTGGCCCCGGTCAAGTTCGTCGATGGAGACGGCAAGATCACGGGCCTGAACCCCGAGCTCCTCAGGGCAGCAGCAAAAGTTCTCGGCACCGAAGCTCAGTTCCAGGAAGGAACCTTCGATGCCATGGTTCCCGGGCTGGAAGCGAAACGCTATGACACCATAGCTTCAGTCGCTGACTTTGTCGAGAGGCAAACCCGGATTGACTTTATCGACTACCTGAAAAACGGTACGGCGATCATCGCCAGCAAGAACTTTGACAAGGAACAGGTCACGCCCGAGCAGTTTTGCGGCATGAGCATCGGGTACGCCCGGGGTACATCGCAGCAGGGCAACCTCGAGAAGTACGCCCAGGCCTGTGCAGAAAGGGGAGCTCCGAAGCTGGAAGTCAACGGGTATCAGAACTCTGGCGCCGGGATCCTGTCAGTGAAGAGCGGGGCCGCAACCGCCTACTGGGGCGACCTCCCGCAGATGTCCTACAACGTCAAAACCGATCCTGACTCTTTCAAGATCGTCTACCAGGAACAAAAAAGCGTCCTGGGAATCGGCATCAACAAGGACAACCCGAAGCTCCGGGACGCGCTCCGGGCCGCTCTGCTCAAGCTGGTCGAGGATGGCACCTACGACGCTCTCCTGGACAAATGGGGTCTTAAGGACTTCGGAATTCCTGACATGCATGTGAACAGCACCAACAGGCTTGGAGGCAAGTAACATGTCCAGCCTTTTGACCAAGCGGCGGACGGCCCAAGCCTCCACAAATTCTAGGACGCCAACCGACCTGGCTGGCCTCAAAATCAGGCCCAGAATCGGCGCAGCCCAGTGGCTGAGCATCGCCCTGGCGGTGTATGTGGGACTGGCAACCCTTGAGTTCTTCGCCTTCAATGACAACTGGAAATGGGATGTAGTTTTCTCCTATCTTTTCAGCCAGATCATCATGAACGGCCTGCTGAACACGATCTACCTCACGCTTCTCACCACCTTTTTTGGTCTGATTCTGGGTGTGATCACGGCGTGGGCACGCATGTCCCCCCTGGTTGTGCTGCGAACAATCGCGATCCTCTACATCTGGTTGATGCGGGCCATGCCCCCGCTGGTCATGCTGCTGTTCGTGTTCTTCTTCGGCGCGCTGGCGCCCACATTGGGTATTGGGATTCCTTTTGGCCCTACGTTCGCCGAAGTACCCGCCAACGACGTCATATCCCGCTTCAGCGCGGCAATCATCGGCTTGTCGATCTACCTGGGCGCCTACTCGGCAGAGATTTTCCGGGGCGGCATCTTGGCTCTGCCCTCAGGACAGTTCGAGGCCTGCAAATCACTTGGTCTTCCACCGTTCAAGGCCTACCAGAAAATCCTCGGCCCACAACTGATCCGCGTCATCATCCCGTCGCTGGCCAATGACGTCATCACGATCTTCAAGAGCACCTCGCTGGTCTCGGTCATCGGCTATACCGAACTCTTGACCACTGTCCAGACCATTTACGCCCGGAACTTTGAAACCATTCCCCTCCTCGTCGTCGCCGTCATCTGGTACCTCGTGCTGACAAGCATCGCGATGTTCGGCCAAGCATGGCTGGAAAAACGGTTCGGACGCGGATTTGCGCGCCGGAACCCCAGCAACCCAAAGGCAGCAGCCCTTGAGAACGCAGGCAAGGAAAACCTCTGAGATGACAACTAACCTGAAAACAGAAACACCGCTACTTCAACTCGTCGGAGTAAGTAAACACTTCGGCGCCCTCAAAGCAGTAGACGACGTCAGCCTGGACATCCGAAGCGGTTCCGTAACCTGCCTCGTTGGCCCATCAGGGTCCGGTAAGAGCACCCTGCTCCGCACTGTAAACATGATGGAAGAAATCAATGAGGGTGCCATCCTCTTCGAAGGCAAGATGATCGGACACGAAGTCCGCAACGGCCACCGTGTGCCCGTGTCCAAAAAAGTCGCGCGTCAACAGACCCTGAACTTCGGCATGGTGTTCCAGCACTTCAATCTCTTCCCGCACTACACGGCGTTGGAAAACGTCACAGCTGCGCCGATGATCGTGAAGGGCCTGCGGAAGAAGGACGCCGAAACTATCGGCCGGCGGGTACTGGAACAAGTTGGCTTGGGCAGCCGAATGGACCACTACCCCAGTGAACTCTCCGGCGGCCAGCAACAGCGCGTTGCCATCGCCCGTGCCCTGGCGATGGAGCCCAAAGTCCTGCTCTTTGACGAACCCACGAGCGCTCTTGACCCCGAACTTGTCGCCGAAGTCCTCGCAGTAATGAAGGGCCTCGCCGAACAGGGATCAACCATGATGATCGTCACCCACGAAATGCGCTTCGCTGAAGATGTCGCTGACGAGGTGGTCATGATGGACGCCGGCCGCATCATTGAACGCGGAGCGCCCCAGGAGATCCTCCATAATCCCAAAACGCCGCGAGCGAAGAAATTCTTCGCATCCGTCGGGGCACTCTAGCAACCAGAAAGGCTGAGAACCAGTCGTGCAACACAAAGTAATCGTCGTCGGGGCCGGAGTCATCGGCTGCTGCCTGGCAGATGAACTCACCCGCCGGGGAGCGTCAGTCACCGTCATCGACGCAGCCGAAGTCGGATCCGCCACCAGCGCGGCCACTTTCGCCTGGGTGAACTCCAACAACAAATCGCCGGAGGAATACAGCAACCTCAATCTTCTCGGCCTTCAAGCCCATGAGCGTTCAGCCGCCCGAGGCGGCGGACGGTGGTTCCACCAAACCGGAAACGTCCAGATCGCACAAAGCAACGACGAGCTCGAAGCCCTCCACCACAAAGTCGAAAAGCTCGCATCCAACGGCTACGAGGTTCGCCTGCTAACACCCGATCAGGTACGGGAGCTCGAACCCGCACTCGAAGCTTCACGCCTTACCGGCGGTGCCTTCTATCCAAAGGAGGGGTGGATAGACACACTTACCATGTGCTCCAGCCTTCTGAACCGGGCCATCGAGGCAGGCGCAGCCTTCGCGCCCTACCAAACCGTCACAAATATCCAACCAAACCGTGTGACAACACAAACCCCCGACGGCAGGGTGCACGAGTATGAGGCAGACACCATTATTCTGGCGGCCGGCAACGGGAACCGAAAAATACTCGCCGGCGCTGGCATCGACTTCCCCACCCTCGAGCCATCGGGCAGCGGTGCCGAAGGCGACGCGAAGAATGCCGGCATCGGGATCATCAGCACCACAGGACCCGTAGCATCCGGAATACGGCACATAGTGCGGGCAAATGGCATCGCCATGCGCCCGGCCCGCAACGGAGGGATAACCTTTGCCGACCACCCCACAGGCGGCAAATGGGACATCGACGACCCCAGAATCTGGACAGTCCCGGCACTATTGCTTGAGCGTGCCCGCGAACTTTACCCCGCCCTGAAAACAGTTGCCACAGAGAACGTCAGCCTGGGCATCAGGGTCCTGCCCGAAGACGGCCTCACCATCGCCGACCGAGTAACCGACCACCCCTCCATTTACACGGTTGCCACGCACAGTGGGGTCACTCTCTCAGCCCACCTTGCAGAAGCTGTCGCAGACGAGGTCCTGACGGGAAACCGGCACACGTCGCTGCAGGCCTTCGGCCTGTCCCGATTCGCCGCATTGTAGAAAACAAATCCGGGGCAGTGGTTCCGCCACCGACACTGACGGAACCACTCCCCCGGCTGCACCAATCTTCTTACGCGCTTCGGAGACGTTTCGACGAGGCAAGTTTCATGAGGCCGTCCGCGCGGCTCATGTCACGGTGACCCTAGCGACGGAGCGGCCTTCGCCGCTGGAATACCAGCCAGATCGACCCGCCACAATGGCCGCACTAAAGAGGCCACAGTGCCCTTTTCGATGAAAGAAGACGATGGTTAACGTCATTATCCGTTCCAATGAGGCGAATGCCGCGGCAACTGCGCTGACCCTGGCAGCGAGGGACCACCACGTGTGTCTCCTATCGGACAAAGTTTCTCCGGGGCTTTATCAGTTCTCATATTTTGGAGAGCCACGGAACGAGGTTCTCCGTGCGGTCGATGAACTTAAAGCTGGAGCACCGGTAATCGGGGTTGTCTTCGCGGAGGGCGAGGACGTGCAGGCCGGCATGCAGGACGTCCTACGGGTTGCCTCGCCACAGCTGATGGTCATCGTCGGAGGCGGTATCACCGGCGCCGTTGAAGCGGCCGAAGCGGCGCGCCGGTTTGGTCTCGATACCTCGAGCGTGCTGCAAATCGGAGCTTTTCTGTTCGGGGGGAATCTGAGCTCAGTGCGAGCGGAAAAGCATGACGTGTTGGCAGGCTTCCTAGGGCCAGAAACCCCTGACCATCTCGTGGAGCTGGCTCTGGCGACCTTCCCCCGACTTTCATTAGGCAATCCGGCCGCAGTCGCACTGTCGAGTATCAACGCCTTGTTCCACGTCCCTCCGATGCTTCTCAACGCGATGAGTGTCGAGCGGGCAGAATCCATAAGGTTCTATGTCGAAGGGTTCGGTGACAGCGTTTGCAGGCTCCTGCTTGAGCTGGACGCAGATCGCCTAAGACTCGGCGCCGCGTTGGGTCTTGGGCTCGTGCCGGTCCAAGAGCTGAAGGCCAGGTACAGCGGACCAGATGCACCAAAAGGCTTGAGTCTGAGAGAACAAGTCAACACCCTGTCCAGCCAGACCGCCGCCCTCCCTTCAAGCTTCCACCACCGGTTCCTGCGTCACGAACTGCGGTCCTCATTTGCCCCCATGGCGGCACTGGCCGCAGCAGTCCGGGTAGACGTCCCCACCATCAGTTCCATTCTAAGGCTCAGTGAGATTTTGCTTGAAGAAGACATCCTGGACCATGCCGCACGACCGGCCCAGGACTTCCTGAACCTGATGAATACTCATTCTCTTTCAATCAACTGAACGCCCATGGTAACCACTGCGCTCGAATCGCCCGCGTCCGGTCACCGGGAGCAAACATCTACAGCCTTGCAGGCAAATGGCCCGGAACCGGGCAGACCCCAAACAGGTAAGACGCTGCCTAGCACAACAACAGCAACAAGTCCCTGCGACGATGAATGTCACTTTTTCCTTGGCCCGGAAACAGACTGATCCTCAAACCCCGGCTCTGTAACTTCCAACCTGATCAGATTCCTAGACCACCGCAACCTTCTGATGCTCGCAACTCGGAAGGTTCCGGTCCTCCACCCGACACCCGCATGGGCCTGCAGTGCAGGTGGAACACTTTGAACAGCGAAGCCCTTTGGCAGAAGGAACGCGATGAAATCCGGACTATCTCCAGAAACGCGACTTGCCGACACCAATCAACTAGCTGAAGCACTGCCTCTTGAAGCCTTTGCCGCAATCCTGCGAAAACTAAATAAGGACGATCAGGTCTGCCTGCGCTTGGTTGACGGGACCAGCACCACCGGGATGGTTGACCTGATCTCCATCCACGGCGATGTCATGTGGCTTATAACTGCCGGCGGCCGACAGATGTTTATTCCGGACGACGTGAACGACATCGTCCGGAAGGCGCCCGAGCCACGAACGCATAAGGGCGCAAAGCCCTGCTAGAAGCCTTGGAACCAGCGACGAGAACCTGTTCACCGTCTGACTCGCCGAGGCGCCAGTGACGTGTGCGGATCGGGACTCGACCGCTGGAGTGCTTGATCTTTAGTGCTGGTTCCCACGCTGACCTTTGCCACAACCACGATCTACAGGAACCCGATGCGCCCACGTAAAAAAGTTGGGCGTCCGCGAAAGACCCGCGGGCGCGCCGGTCGGTTACCAGATTCCGTTTGAAGAGTTTTGCCGCGGTCCTGCGCCTGCTGCGCAAACAGGACCACGTGACCATACAGCTCCTCAACGGCCACAGCACCACCGGAACCGTCGACCTGGTCTCACTCAACGGGGACCTACTATGGCTCCATACTCCCTACGGCCGCCAAATGTTCATCTATAACGATGTCAGGGACATTACAAAATCTGCACCCGGCGGCTCCCCGTGAAGCCCAAGCGAGCATCGGTTGCCGGGCTCCATTGTCTGCGCTCCCCTGCAGGTCCCGCTCAACTCACGATCGCGCCGTGAGGACAGACGTGGAAAACCAGAGACCACAACAGAGCTAGTTTAATGAAGAAGAGCGCAGGTCGAATTCAGCGATGAAGAAATTTATCCCCCGCAAACGTAGAGCCGAGAGTAGAGGCCCTAGCCGGCCCGTTTCCCGAACCGGAGGACACTGCCCGATGACCGGGTGGTGGCAGCAGTAAGCATGGACGGCACCAAGCGCTTTGTGACTGAAGGAAGCATCATGCCTGCAAAGACGGACCAACCAGTCGAATGGATGCTCATCTCAGCTGACGCTGGACTGCGGCCGCCTACTCATGCCGTTCCCCCCGTAGGAGCCTGGATTGACTGATGTTGGCCGGCCCGTCACAGCCCTGGACGAGAAGCTTGCATTGCACTCCGTATCACTGCCCCCCTGGCCGGGTAGGAATATGGGCATGCCTGCGGGCAGCAATAGCAAAATCGACCTCGGCATGACTGCAGGGTCATTTGAGCTACGCGTAGTTCCAGATGAGGTGGGTAGCCAAACCCGGTCTGAGATTCACTGCGAGGATGACTGCCATTACTCCACGGGCCAGAGACGGATTAGCAGCCTACGGATGCGGCGGTGCCCCCACAGGTGGGGCCTCAGTTTCCGGAGCCTCCCAATCCTCGCAACTCGGGAGGCTCCGGTCCTCAAATGACTTCAAGGCGGCACGGGATGCCATCACGGGATGTTTTCACCACTGATTTAGGTATCGGCTATGTGGATCTGCTCTCTGTCTGTGTCTCATCCGGCAAGATGTCGGAATCCGGCTCCCGGTGGAAAAAAATGAAACCGTCCACTAGGAATCAGCACCGGGACGCCATCGAAGACAGCGTCTCGTCACTCTCCGACAATGAACTGATATTGCATCACCCGGCGACTTACTGTGTGGTCGTGTTGGGTGTCATATACCCGAGCGTCGTTCGGCAGCCGCGGTACCACGACCCTTTGGCCGAACCGGCTTTGCCGGCGGGAGCCACAGAGATGAGACGGAGCACCGACATTATCTTCTACGATCCCCTTTCAAGCAGTGCCAGCTTGGAATCGCTCCGAGCGAAACGCACAGCAATTGGGGAACCGTCCCAAACGAGCGCACGAAGGACCGATATAGGTCGACAAGAAGCCATAAATGCTGTGGTAGCCGACTTAGCGCGGCTGGCGGAAAAATCACTATCGTTCAAAATCCCGCAAGGGGAACAGAAAATGCCTATGGATTAAATTCTGGACATGAAACTCAGCGGCGGCACTGTTTTCGTCGCACTCCAGAGGCTATTCAGCCGCGGTTGAGGGATCGTTCTGGCCACCCCTCAATCGGTGGCTCCGGATTCCCGCCGAAACCAGCCGTAACGGCTACGTCTCGCAGGTAGCCGGAAGACGACTGTCGGCGCGCAGTCCGAGGAACACCATTCCTACATCGTGGGCCACAGCGCCAAAACCCCGGGCCCTCATAGTCCAGTGTGGATTCTCAAATAGCACCACCAATTACAACCGGAGACCTCTCTGTGGACCAAGCTCCGCGGCATTTCAGGGCCAGTCGCTCGCACCCCGCCCGCCGAACCCTGCTGTTGGCGGGAGCCGCAGCAACAATCATGGCCACAAAAGCGCTCACTCAGCAGGACCAGCCAATTCCGGACCTGCGGCAAAGTGAAAGCTCGCCTGCCAGCGGCAACGTCGGCTCGGACCAGGAAACCCCCTCACCCCAAGTCGCGGAAACAAGTATGCAAATTGGTACCGCCGCATCGCGGTCACCGTCCCGGTTGGAAATCGTGACCTCCTACGCCGGGCGAAGCCCCCGGTACTGGGGCCTGGAGGCCCCCGGCGTCCTGACCCACCTTGCAGCCGGCTCGGAAGGGATCGCCCTGACAGTCGATTTCTGCGGTGGCCCCGGCGGCAACGACTACGATTCAGCTCTAATTACGGCATTGCGGGACCGCCACATCCCCGCGACACTGTTCCTGAATTCCAGGTGGATTACCGCCAACATAGAAACAGCCCGCCAACTCGCCGTTGATCCGCTCTTCGAGCTGGCCAACCATGGAACCTCCCACCTGCCACTGTCCACCGCTGGAAAGTCCGCGTACGGAATCACAGGCACGCAAAACCCCGGGGAAGTGTACGACGAAGTAATGACCAACACTTCCGTCCTAGCCCAACTCACTGGAATTAGCCCCCGCTTATTCAGGCCCGGAACCGCTTACCTCGACGAGGTCGCGGCAAATATCGTCAAGGCTCTAGGTATGACCCCTACAGGCTTCAGCATCAACGCAGATGGCGGAGCAACATACCCGGCAGCAACCGTGGCCAGCGAAACAAGCAAGGCCCGGTCAGGGGACATCATCATATGCCACGGCAACCATCCTGGCTCCGGGACAGCCGAAGGCCTCATGCGCGCCCTGGACACCATCGCCGCCCGAGGACTACTTTTCGTCCATCTCGACTAGGTGTCGTGCCCGGCTGCGGTCTTATCATCCACCCTGGCGCAGCTGCAACTGTTGATCTATCTCCGAGTCGTCTCCAGGCGGACTCCGGAAGGTGAAGAGCATCAAAGGCCGCCAAACCAGTGAGTACGAAGCCGCTTCAGCGATGACCGGCGCCGGAATGGATTACACCCAAACCTGACAAACGTGTCCGTGCCGCATGTAAAACGGTGGGAGTTGGTTCTCCCCTCCCCCATGATGAAGTGTGCTGCTTCCGCCCACGGCCGTGGACAATTCCTATAAGTTATCCATCGCTACTGCTTCCAGGGACCTACCCCAACGGCTCCTACTTCCAGCCGTGGATAACCTGAATTGACCCCAGCTCAGAGGGGCTCCAGTTCCGGCCGTGTGGTCAGCACGCACGGGTTTGCCGGCCGTGCCAAGTTGACGGAATATCCGTTATCGGCTGACGCCGTGGCCCGTGGCGGGGACGGCGGCCACCTCTATCGGGAGCCGATTGGGGAATCATCGTCTTCAAAGTTTATTCAGCGCTTCCACGGGGGTCCCGGTACCAGATGACCACCGCGCATCTTCTTCCGGCACGAGAATCAGGTCGAGGTAGCCCTTGAGGATGCCGGGCACGTCCACATTGTCAGGGTTCAGGAGCCACTCGGTTTGGATTCCTTCCCAGAGGGCTACGATGGTGGGTCCCGCCACGTCCGGGTCGACGCCTGGCCGGAGCCGGCCAATGCTCGCGAGGTAGCGCAGCTCCCCACTATATTCATTCCGAAGCCGGGCGAAGCGCTGGACGAAGTAGTCGCGGGCCGGGTGGTCCTCGGTGGTTGCTTCTCCGGAGAGTACGGAGTAGAGCTCTACGAGGTGGGGTAGGCCCTCGTTGTGCTCCGCCTGCCGCACGATGGTTTCCGCAAACCGCTCGCGCGTGCCCGGGGTGCTCGTGGAGATACGGTCGCGGTATTCGAGTACCGCCACGAGCAGCTGAGCCTTGGTGGGGAAATGGTGGAGGAGCGTGGTCTGGTTGATCCCTGCCCGGTCCGCGACGTCCTGGATGCTGCCGCCGTTGTAGCCCCGCGACCCGAAGACCTCTATAGCGGCTTCAAGGATTTGCCGTTGACGCTCAGCGGTCTTGGCATACGGGCCGCGCGTGCCGGAGCGTGCCGTCGCATTGTTGGTCATGGATTCCAGTCTAGTTTCATTAAAAACTGAGTAGGTACTCAGCTTTTATGTTAGCCTTGTCACGTCGGGCCATACAGCCCCGGCGCCGTATCCGCGGCGCTGACCATAACGAAGTGGGACTCATGCCATCTTTGACACGACGACAACTACTTTGCGGCGGCCTTGGCGCCTCCGCCTTTGCCCTTCTCACCGGTTGCGCCACTCCGGGCACTGTTTCCGTCAATGCCGCACCTGCCATTCCCGCAGTCAGCACCGGCGAAAAAGTGACCCTTACGTACTGGTCCTGGCTCAAGAACGTTCAGAAGGTTGCCGACATCTGGAACGCGAGCCACCCGAACGTCCAGGTTGAGACCGTATGGATCCCCAGCGGCAACCGTGGCGGGTACTCCAAGCTTTACGCCGCGCTAGCGGCGGGCGGTGGCCCTGACCTAGCACAGGTTGAAATGCGTACCGTCCCTGAGTTCATGCTCGTCAACGGGCTCGTGGATCTCTCTCGCTACGGTGCCCGTGAATACGCGCACCGTTATGACCCCGCACTTTGGAGCCAAGTGAGCTTCTCCGGGGGCGTCTACGGCATTCCCCAAGACTCGGGGCCGATGGCCACGTTCTACCGCCCCGACGTCCTGGCCAAAGTAGGCGCGGCGGCACCTGCGACTTGGCAGGAGTGGGCAGCCGTCGGGAAGGAGCTCCGCGGTGCCAACGCCTACATCGACTGCTTCTCTCTCGCGGACACCTCTTACTTTGTCTCTTTCGCCGCGCAGGCTGGCGCTTGCTGGCTGCGCCCGGCCGAGGACGGATGGGTTATCAACATGACCGATGACTCAACGCTGAACGTCGCGCGGTTCTTTGACCGGGCGATCGACGACGGCATCGTCACCACCGCCTATGGACCCTTCACCCCCGGCTGGTACGCTGCGGCTGCGAAGGGGGAGCTCGCGTCGCTCACGAGCGGCAGCTGGGCGGATGCCCTTGTGCAGAGCGTCAGCGGCGGAGCGGGCAAGTGGCGCGTGGCGCCCATGCCCATTTGGGACTCCAGAGGATATGGCTCGAGCTACCTCGGGGGGTCCACCGCGGCGGTCCTGGCTAACAGCAAGCACCCCCGCGAGGCCCTCGAGTTCGCTGTCTGGATGACGTCCACGCAGGCCGGCATCGACGCCGAGATCGCCAACAGTGGCATCGGATGGTCCCCCGTGCCGGGCATGATCGGTACAAAACGCGAGGAGCCCTCCGACTTTTTCGGGGGGCAGAACTACAACCAGGACGTGATCGTGCCGGCGAGTAAGTCGCAGAACATGGACTGGTCTTGGTGGCCGGTCACCACGCAGTCTTTCAACATCCTGGGCGACGGGTTCCGCCGTAAGGCATCGGGCACGAGCCTCGTCGACACCGTAGTAGACGCCGAACAGCAGATCATGACCGCCTTCAGGAACAAGGGTCTGACGATTAGGAAGGAGCAGGCATGAGCGCCACCGCAGGTACCGCACGTCCGTCAGCACTCCAGCGGGAGGGGGGCGGACGGGCAAGGCAGCAGCGCCGCGCCGTCACCCGTGCACCCTGGATCCTGCTCGCGCCCTTCCTGGCGCTCTTTGCCCTCACGTTCATCTTCCCGATCATCGCTGCTGTCGGTTCCAGCTTCACGAAAGTGACCCGCAGTGGCCTCTTCGGCGAGACGGGCGTCCACTCCGGGTTTGCGGGGTTCGAGAACTATGCCCGCGCTCTCGGGGATGGAAGCTTCCTCGCCTCGATCGGCCGCGTGCTGCTCTTCGGGGTGGTCCAGGTTCCTGTCATGATCGCCCTATGTACAGTCCTCGCACTCCTGCTGGAGTCGGCCTCGGCTAAGTGGCCCGGGTTCTTCCGCGCGGCATACTTCATGCCGTATGGCGTGCCGGGCGTCATCGCGACCATTCTCTGGTCTTTTCTCTACGTCCCGGGCCTGAGCCCACTGGTGGACGCCGCCAAATCCGTAGGCCTCACCGTGAACTTCCTCGGCCCCGACACCGTGCTGTGGTCGATCGCCAACATCGTTACGTGGAGCTACACCGGCTACAACATGCTGATCATCATAGCCCAGCTCAAGTCCATCCCCAGTGAGATATATGAAGCTGCGCGCGTGGACGGTGCCGGACCCTTCCGTGTCGCGTGGACCATTCAGCTGCCCCTTATCCGGCCCGCCCTCGTGCTCACCACGGTGTTCTCGATCATCGGCACGCTTCAGCTGTTCGCCGAGGCACAAGTTCTCCAGACCGTTGCGCCGGCCGTCGACAGCCAGTACACCCCGAACCTCTCCGCCTACACCACGGCCTTTGCATACAACGACTACAACGTCGCCGCAGCCCAGGCCGTGCTCATCGCCCTCGCGGCCTTCATCCTCTCCTTCACCTTCCTCCGGTTCACGAACAGGAAGTCCTCATGACTGCCACCCCCACCCTTAGCCGGCCCAAGAACATCGCCGAGAATCCGCCTGTGCCCCGGCGCCGGCGCCCCGGCTCCACAACAATTCTCGTCACCGGGCTACTTGTAGTCGCCGCGCTCTACTTCCTGGTCCCCGTCTATTGGGTGGTGGTCGCCGCGACAAAGACCAGCGGGGACCTGTTCGCGACCAACGGGTTCCTGTTCGCCCCGCAGGTTGTCCTGTGGGACAACCTTGCGAACGTCCTCGCATACGGGAACGGCGTGTTTGTGCGCTGGTTCCTCAACTCGATTCTGTATGCAGGGGTGGGCGCACTCGCCGCGACTTACTTCGCCGCCGCGGGCGGCTACGCGCTGGCCAAGTACCGTTTCCGGGGCAACAGTCTCATCTTCGGGCTCATCCTCGGCGGCGTCCTCGTCCCCGGCACCGCCACGGCCCTGCCCCTGTTCCTGTTCTTCAGCCAGCTCGGCATCGCCAACACCTACTGGAGCGTCCTGCTGCCCTCCCTCGTCTCGCCGTTTGGCCTGTTTCTGTGCCGGGTTTACGCGCAGGCAACGGTGGATCCGGCGCTACTGGAGGCCGCGCGCATCGACGGCGCGGGCGAGCTGCGCATCTTCCACTCCGTGGGGCTGCGGGTTCTCACTCCCGCCCTGGTGACAGTGTTCTTGTTCCAGCTCGTGGGCATCTGGAACAACTACTTCCTGCCGCTCGTGATGCTCTCCGACTCGAAGCTGTTCCCCATCACGGTGGGTCTGAACAACTGGCTTAGCCAGGCCGACCGGCTCCCAGAGTTCTACGAGCTGACCACCGGCGGCGTACTGCTGTCTGTCATCCCGCTCGCCATCGCCATGATCGTCCTTCAGCGCTTCTGGCGCGGAGGCCTCACAGAAGGAGCCGTCAAATGAGCCCCCGCGCAGCGGAGGCCGCGGCCTCCACCGCCTACGTCACAGACCCGGGCCCCGGAGGGGGGCGGCGAATGCCGGCCCGTTCCTGGCTTCGCACCGACGCCCCGTCCCTGTCCCTCGACGGGCAATGGCGATTCCGGCTCCTCAACGGAGTCCCCGGGACACCCGGCGGGCGCGGGGTGCTGCCCCGAGGGGAAGCCGCGGAGGCGATGGCCGCTGCGGAGTACGACGACTCTACGTGGGAGGCGCTCCCCGTGCCCTCCCACTGGGTGCTCCAGGGCAACGGCTTGTACGGCCGCCCGATCTACACGAACGTGCAGTTCCCGTTCCCAATCGACCCGCCGTTCGTCCCTGATGAGAACCCCACCGGAGACTATCGCCGCACGTTCGAGCTGCCCGGCGGCTGGAAGGAGGCCGGCGGCACAGCGGGCACGGGCCGCGTCGTCTTGCGCTTTGACGGCGTCGAATCCAGGTACAAGGTATGGGTTAACGGCACAGAGATAGGCTGGGGTACCGGCAGCCGCCACGCCCAGGAGTTCGACGTCACTGACGCTGTCAGCGCTGGCACCAACACCATCGCAGTCCGTGTCCATCAATGGTCCGCTTCCAGCTACCTCGAAGACCAGGACCAGTGGTGGCTGCCGGGCATTTTCCGATCCGTGACCCTCTTGTCCCGGCCGGCCGGCGGCATCGAGGACGTCTGGCTCCGGGCCGGCTACAACAGCGGGGCGGGGACCATAGAACCCGAAGTGAAAGCGTCAGCATCGTCCTACCCTGTTCGCCTCCGCGTACCCGAGCTCGGCATCGACGTCGAGTGGTCCAACTCCGGTGATGTTGCACCGGTACCTGTTTCTGACGTCGAGCCCTGGACCGCCGAAACCCCACGGCTCTACGATGCGACCGTGGCCAACAAGGCCGAGACCGTGTCACTGCGGATCGGCTTCCGCACCGTAGAAATCGTCGGAGACCAGTTCCTGGTCAACGGACGCAAAGTTGTGTTCCACGGAGTCAATCGCCACGAGACCCACCCCACGCTCGGCCGCGTCTTCGACGAGGACTTCGCCCGCGAGGACCTCGCGCTCATGAAGCGCTCCAACGTCAACGCAATCCGTACCAGCCACTACCCGCCCCACCCGAGACTGCTCGAACTCGCAGACGAAATGGGCTTCTGGGTAATCCTCGAGTGCGACCTCGAGACGCACGGATTCGAGCGGCACGGCTGGGCCCGGAACCCGAGCGACGAGCCGATGTGGCGCGAGGCGCTCCTTGACCGGATCGAACGGACCGTGGAGCGGGACAAGAACCGACCTTCGATCGTCATGTGGTCCCTCGGCAACGAGTCCGGCACAGGACAAAATCTCGCCGCTATGTCCGCGTGGGTGCATGCACGGGATACGGGCCGACCAGTCCACTACGAAAACGACTACGCCGGCGCGTACACCGACGTGTACTCCCGTATGTACGCGACGCTGCCCGAGGTGGAGACGATCGGGCGCGACGGCGACACAACACCGCTGCTGGGCTGCTCCCCTGCCGAGGGGGCGCGGCAGCGGACCAAGCCGTTCCTTCTATGCGAGTACGTCCACGCCATGGGCAACGGGCCCGGGAACATATCGCTGTACGAGGACCTCGTCACGAAATACCCGCGGCTGCACGGCGGGTTCGTCTGGGAATGGCGCGACCACGGTATCGCCGCCCACGCTGCGGACGGCACCGAATTCTTCGCCTACGGCGGCGACTTCGGTGAGGAGATCCATGACGGCAACTTCGTGCTCGACGGCCTCGTCCTCTCCGACTCGACGCCCTCCCCGGGACTATATGAGTTCAAGACCGTCGTGGCGCCCGTGGGGCTTGCCTTTGAGGGGCTCGAGCCGGGCGGCAAGCCCCTTGTACGGGTGACAAACCTGCGACACAGCGCGGATCTGGGAGACCTGGTCTTTCGCTGGCGGATCGAGGACGACGGCGAACCAGTCGCCTCCGGTGAGCTCACCGTCGAGGGGCTCGACGGTGGGCCGCTCGCCCCTGGCGCCTCGGCCGCAGTCCCCCTTCCAGTGTCCGCCGAGGGATGCACTGGAGAGGTATGGGTGACCCTCGAGGCAGTCCTCGAACACGATGCCGGGTGGGCACCTTCCGGGCACGAAGTCGCCTCAGCACAGGGCCGTCTCGCGCCGCCCAAGAAGCACCCGCTGCCCTTCGCAGCCGGGCTCCCGGGCGGTGATTGGCGGCCGGGAGAAGGCGCTGGCCTCCTCGAGCTCGGCCCAGCAGTCTTCGACGAAGGGCGGCTCGTTAAGCTCGCGGGCCTCCCTGTGGACGGGCCCCGGCTAGAGCTGTTCCGGGCGCCCACGGACAATGACCGCGGCGAATCCCGGGGCGGCTACATCAACACCGACCCCTGGGCACCAGACGCAGACGGCATCCCGGGCGTAGGAGCTCCCGGGCCGTCGTCGGCAGCGCGCTGGCACACGGCCGGACTGGACCGGCTGCACGGGCGCGTTGAGACCGTCGATGTACTGGATGACCGTGCCCTCCGCGTGCGCACCCGGTACGCCGCGGCGGACCAGGCCCGCACCGTCACCGTCGAGGAGCAATGGCTCCTCGACCCCGAAGGTCTGTGGTTGCGGGTGGACATTCTGCCATCCTCCGATTGGGACGGCGTGTGGCCCCGCGTCGGCGTCCGATTCGGGCTGCCCACCGACGTGGACGCAGCGTCATGGTTCGGGCTGGGCCCGCACGAATCCTACCCGGACAGCCTCGAAGCCGCGCATGTAAGACGGTACGCAGCCGCGATCGATCAGCTCGCCGTGCCGTACGCGCGCCCGCAGGAGACCGGTCACCGCGGGGGCATGCGCTCCCTCGACCTGCTCCGCGGCTCAGAGCCGTGGGTACGGATCGACGCGTACCCGGACGCACGGGGCCGCCTGCCGGGCTTCACCCTGAGCCGCTACACGGCCCAGGAGCTAGCCGCAGCCACACACCCGCACGAGTTGCCTCCCGCCACGCGTTCATGGTTATACCTCGACGCGGCTCAGCACGGACTCGGCACCCGCTCGTGTGGCCCGGATGTCTGGCCGGAGTCCGCCTTGGCGCCGGAGGCGCGGACGCTCACCTTCCGCCTGGCGGCCTCCGAATGACCAGCCTCGTGATGTCCAGAATGAGCACCGATACCGTCCCGATCTCAGGTAGACAGACCACGCTGCGCTGCGGCCCCTACACCGCCGAAATAGCCAGCGTCGGTGCATCGTTGCGCTCCTTGCGCCACACCGGCAGGGACCTGATTCTCCCCTTTTCGGAACATCAGGTCCGCCCCGCCTATCGAGGGGCAGTCTTGGCGCCGTGGCCTAACAGGGTTATCGCGGGACGGTATGAATTCGAAGGCGTGGAATACCAGCTCGGTATCAACGAACCGAGCCGGGGCCATGCACTCCATGGACTATTGGCCTGGCAAGACTGGTGCCCCGTGCAATCCGACGAGTCATCGACCACTCTGTCCACCGTCGTTCAAGCGAGAAGCGGTTACCCCTTCCGTTTGGACGTACAGGTGTCCTACCAGCTGGATCATTCCGGGCTGCACACCACTGTTACAGCCACCAACACCGGCCCCGGATCAGCACCATACGGGGCCGCCGCGCACCCATACCTGGTCGCCGGCGAGGGCCGGGTCGACGACTGGATTCTCGAGCTGCCCGCACGAAAAGTTCAGCAAGTCACCCCGGACCTTCTGATACCTACAGGCGTTAACGACGTTTCAGAGGATCGACACTATGACTTTGTTGCCCCCCGACCCATCAGTTCCACAACGCTCGATCATGCCTTCACTGATCTCATACGTGACAACGAAGGTCACTCAACCGCACGCCTGACGACATGGGACGGGTCCGGAACTTCGATGACATGGGGTCGTGACTGTCCCTGGGTTCAGATACACACAGCCGACCTCCCGGATGCGGAATCCAGCAGAGCTGGCCTGGCAGTAGAACCAATGACCTGTCCGCCTAATGCCTTCAACACTAGGACAGACCTCATAGTCCTCCTTCCGGGGCAGAGTCATACCGCGAGCTGGAACATCGAAGCGATCCCAGTCAACCCAGCCCACACTCGCTCATGAAAATCTTGGTCACAGGGGGCACGGGCTACATCGGTTCCCACACTGTTCTTTCCCTGCAGGAAGCCGGCCACGACGTGGTCGTCATCGACAACCTGGTCAACTCCAGCGAGGAATCGCTGCGCCGCGTAGCCGAACTCAGCGGCAAGACCGCGGAGTTCCATCACGTAGACCTGGTGAACGAGGCAGCCGTCGAAAAGGTCTTCGCCGGCAACGCCATCGACGCTGTCATCCACTTCGCGGGCCTCAAGGCCGTGGGTGAATCGGTACAGGAGCCGTTGAAGTACTACTACAACAACCTGGTGGGCACCCTGAACCTGATCCGTGTGATGGACAGGCATGACGTCCGCTCCATCGTCTTCAGCTCCTCAGCCACCGTCTACGGCGAACACAACCCCATCCCCTACGTGGAAAAGATGGAGATCGGCGCCAACAACCCCTATGGGCGCACCAAGGAACAGATCGAGGACATCCTCTCCGACCTCGGCGCGGCTGACTCCCGCTGGCACATCGCCCTGCTGCGCTACTTCAACCCGGTGGGCGCACACCCCTCAGGCCGCATCGGCGAGGATCCCCGGGGCATCCCCAACAACCTGGTCCCGTTCATTGCCCAGGTGGCCGTGGGCCGCCGCGAGAGGCTCATGGTCTTCGGCGGCGACTACGACACCCCCGACGGCACCTGCCTGCGCGACTACATCCACGTGGTGGACCTCGCCGAAGGCCACGCCGCGGCCCTGAACCACATCGCGGACCGCACCGGTGTCTTCCGCTGGAACTTGGGCTCCGGCAAGGGCTCCTCCGTCCTGGAGGCCCTGCGCTCCTTTGAGAAGGCCGTGGGCAAGCCTATCCCCTACGAGATCACAGGCCGCCGCGCCGGAGACCTTCCCGCCTTCTGGGCCGATGCCACTTCCGCCCTGGCGGCCCTGAACTGGTCCACCACCAAGTCCGTTGACCAGATGTGCGAAGACCACTGGCGCTGGCAGAAGAA
Source organism: Pseudarthrobacter humi (assembly GCF_024294965.1). Classification (NCBI taxonomy): domain Bacteria; kingdom Bacillati; phylum Actinomycetota; class Actinomycetes; order Micrococcales; family Micrococcaceae; genus Pseudarthrobacter; species Pseudarthrobacter humi. The sequence continues at coordinate 24,606 of NZ_JANCLV010000021.1, read as the reverse complement.
CAACCCCCAGGGCTATATATCCCACCGCGAATGAACTGTAGGAGCAGTGGATAAATGCAGACAGAGAATTCCACCTGCACGGATTTTCATGAGCATGAACGCACGCAACACAATTCCATCACCATCCACGCGCACACGCGATCCCATTTGGAGGCCGCCGTGGAGGCCGCCGTCCAAGAACTCTCTGTTTGTGCGAGGTATGGGAAACAGGGAATTCTGGTAACCCGGACGGCTCCGGGAACGGTCATCGTAAGCCTTGACCCAAACGTTCCCTGCGGCATGAGCTACGAACGAACAACCTGGTAGTACACGAAGGCGATAGGGCGAAATCAGCCTTATGCCTGTCTTGGGTTTTTCTGATGGCCCCTTTCCAACATGGCAACTGAACCTAGGAATTACGCATGAAAATTGGAATCCTTACCAGCGGTGGCGACTGCCCCGGACTGAATGCGGTTATCCGCGGAGCCGTGCTCAAGGGCATTGCCATCCACGGCCACGAGTTCGTCGGTTTCCTCGACGGCTGGCGCGGCGTTGTTGAGGGCGACATCATCGACATTCCCCGCACGATGGTCCGCGGCATTGCCAAGCAGGGCGGCACGATCCTGGGTACCTCCCGCACCAACCCGTTCGAAAACGGCGGCGGCGCCAAGGTCATCAAGGCCCACATGGAGCGCCTGGGCATCGATGCCATCATCGCCATCGGTGGTGAGGGTACGCTCGCGGCGGCCAAGCGGCTCACCGACGCCGGGCTGAAGATCGTCGGTGTTCCCAAGACCGTTGACAACGACCTCGACGCCACCGACTACACCTTCGGTTTCGACACCGCCGTGCAGATCGCCACCGAAGCCATCGACCGCCTCCGGACCACCGGCGAATCCCATCACCGGTGCATGATCGCCGAAGTCATGGGCCGGCACGTGGGCTGGATCGCGCTTCACGCCGGCATGGCCGCCGGCGCCCACGCCATCCTCATCCCCGAACAAAAAGTCAGGATCGAGCAAATCACCCAGTGGGTAAAGGAAGCCCACCACCGTGGCCGCGCACCCCTCGTGGTCGTCGCCGAAGGCTTCATTCCCGAACATATGGACGGGGCTTATTCCGATCGTGGCCTCGACACCTCCGGCCGGCCCCGCCTGGGCGGCATCGCCGACCAGCTCGCCCCGGACCTGGAAGCCCGCACCGGCATCGAAACCCGTTCGACGATCCTGGGCCACATCCAGCGGGGCGGCGTCCCGTCCGCCTACGACCGTGTCCTGGCCACCCGGCTCGGCATGGCCGCCATCGACTCCGTGGTCGAAGGCTACTGGGGCACCATGGTGGCCCTGAAGGGAACGGACATCGAACACGTGGGCTTCCATGAAGCCCTGGGCCAGCTCAAAACCGTCCCGCAGAACCGCTACGACGAAGCGGCCGTCCTGTTCGGGTAAACGCCGAAAAGACAAACATCATTCGCGAACGCTAGCGCTCCCCGTCACAAATTTGCTCAGGGTTCTGCTGCCATGAAACTCGAGGACGACTTGCCAACAAGCACCACGCCGAATCAAGCCCAAACAAACGTCCACTCTTTCGCACTGTGGCAGCCTGTTGACGACTGGACTGTGCTGACCGACCAGGACGTCGAAGTTCATACTCAGGGCAGCGTGACCGACCGCGGGCGGGTCGAAGCTGTCATGGCCGACGGATCACTCCTGTGGCTGATACAGGACGGACCCCACAGCAGGCGCGTCGTAGAACAACAACCAGGAACCTACATCCGCCGTACCTGGAACTGATAGCGATCGTGTCGGGGGGAACTAGACCTGCGCACTCAAGCTTCAACGGCCAGCGGCTCCCACCCCATGGAGTCCGGATGATATAGCTCCGAGGGCATCTCGTCATTGAAGGGCACACCCCAACCTGACATCAGGCCGCCCCGTAAATATCGTCAGGATAGGGTCTAAAAGTCGATTCCTGCACTCTCCTACTGAACGGTCTCAGATGCAAATCTGACAGGATGCCTCGGAAATGCAGCGCCTATGTTGAAGCGTGCCAGGCGGTAATCAACGTCCACATCGCTGCCCACTGTATGCACATCGCGCCTTGTCTGGATGCTGCCGGGCCAACGAGCATAAGGTGGCCTGGGTTAGCGCTCAACCAATTGTCCAGACAGTGTCTGGACAATTGGGCTGGAGCCCCGGAGCAGCCAAGTATGCCTTCAGTGGCATCAGATTCCTCCGAGCGTCCGGTTCACCTCGGCGATGTCCAGAAGGTCTGGGTCGAACGGTTCGTCGGAGTTTTTTACCGCCGTGACCCATTCCGAGTAGCCGGTGTGGTCAGGATGGGTCGGGTCGGCGAGGGCGTCCAGGATGCTTTCGTATCCGGAGAGGCCGCCAGAGTCTTCCAGCGGGCCGCGTCGGGCGCCGTCGGTCAGCCGGGCCGGCGGGGTTGCTTCATCCGCCGGCCGGCGGGAGACCATCTCTATGTGGTGTAGCCAGCTGTCGCCGAAGTCGTATTCATAGAACGCCGCACCTGAACCCCTGACCAGCAGCTGGCCCAGGGAGCAGTCTTCTTCGGGAAGGTCCGTCGGCTCTTCGCACCAGTCTTGAGGCATCCACTGAAGGGTGTCGGGAATTTCACCGTCCATGGGCCGCAGCCGCGCGAAGGGATCGCTGTCCGTGAACCGGTGCAGATGCGCATCCTCCCATCCAAACGCCACCTGCAGTATGCGGTGAACCTGTCCCAGCGTCAGTGACGCTTGGAGCTCCAGCAGACGCCAGATCTCCGGCACGCTGTCGACAAGTCCCACGCGAACATCAAGGACCCACTCCCCCGGGTTGGCTGTCATGCCATCGCTAAGCTTCTTCACGCCACCATCGTTCCAGAACCGCCGCCAAGACAAGCTTCGAGTGCCTGTTTCGCAACTTACCTGGCCACCTACGGGTTTCTGGGGTTGTCTCAGTTAACAATGTGGCCACCATGGATGCTGCTCGCGCCGCGCCCTCCTGTCGGACGCGGCCATCGGAGCGATCATCGACGGCACCGAGAAGATCGACCGTCGCCGCATCGAGGCCACCGACTACGCCGCCGAAGAACACCGCCACACAGGTGCAGCCCTGTCCTCCGGCAGCCGCAAGCGCGGGCTGAAGCGGGCCCAGCGACGAACCAGCCGCGCCCCGCCCCACCAGGATCTTCGGCGGCGAGGGTTTCATCCCGCCACGCAGCCCGCAACGGCACCACCCTCGAGGAGATCGACCGTCTGGGGCGGTCAAATCGCCTCAGCGCAGGCGCTCATGTCTGTTGCCGGGGGATCCTTGCATTCCATGTCCTCGCAGGGCAGCACTGCGGGCGTTGGGGTTAGTGGTAATCCCTGCTTCCAGAAGCTCCTGCAATCCCAGGCGGAACCGGGCCTTGCCTCCGTGGGCGGGATGCCTCACTTTGGGCACGGATCTTCCGCTGGCGAGAACGCTGCGGTAGGCGACGTTTCCGACGGCTACGACAGACGTTATGGGGAACAAGCGGGTCAGGGTCAACCAAAAGGGCTGACCAGCGAGGGCCTCAGCCGTAGTGGGGGTGCGATTTGATAGGCATCGGTCTGGAAGGTGGGGATGGAGCGGGTAGGTGCTCCAGAGCAGGGGCAGGAAATCAAGTTCCGCAAGTACTCGCCACATCACGGTCGCTGTCGGCTCCGGTGCTATGGTCGGGGATCCGGCAGGCAACGTGTAGCCCTTTCCGGGCCCAAACAGTCCAAAGTGGTTGGTCCCGTCTTGGAGGATGGCCATGTTGGTAAACGGGACTCCTGTAATTCGCATCCCTCGAAAACCCGGCGCTTCCCCTAAGAGGAGTACTTTTGGTTTCCTTTGAAACATCTCCTGCAGATACAGCTCCAGATTGCGTCGGCGGCCGGCGTTCTCCGGGCTGGTGAAGTCGAAGAAATTATCGCTGTTCCTGCCGGCTTTCGCTGCAGCGAGTTGTTCCACGAATGCCTGGATTGAACGTGTGACCATGAATGTTCCCTTTGTGTCCCTGCGGGGCTGTGCTCGCGGCCGGCGCGTTTCTATAATCTGCCCTTGGGAAGCCGGACTGACGAACAGGGCCTACGTGGAAACTATGCAGCGGTCATTTCTCCGGATGCGTCGTTTTCCGGAGCCCCCAGGAATGCCCCTCGTTGTCGCGTTCTACCTCGATATCAGCAAGTTGCTCCTGGGATGCCATTTCCCCGTCATCGTTTCTGTGGATGATCGGCGTGTCCGCATCAGTTCTGTCCGCAGGCCCGAAGACGTTCATCGCAAGTCGCTGTGTCCAATGCATCAATCTGTTCAGGAGATTAAGATTCTCCATGTTAAGCGTTCTCCTCTCGTGGCTATCAGATTTGTCTATTGAACAGTACGGCTCAATTACAGGAGTGGAAGCGAAGCCATCTCTAACTTCGAGTGGCCCGTATCACCTCGACCGATTCTCAGCGTTCGCGTGGCCTCGATGGCCGCTCCCGTGGTCATAGGTGCGTGCCAGCTGCGCCAGCGCCAATGCAGCGACGAGGAGCCCAAAATCACGCAGGGCAACGTCATAAAAACCTGAGTACGTCAACAGGTTGATGATGATGCCCGCCAGCCAAAATGCCACAACGTACGCTGCGTAGCGCGGTTTGATGGCAATCAGGATCCCTGCGACAATCTCCACGAAGCCCACGATGAGCATTGCCGTATGCGCGCTGAAAGGCAGCAAACCGACAAGCCATGGAGCCAGGTATCCCTCCCAGTTCGTGAGGACGTTGGCGAACTTGTCCAGGCCGAAAACAACGGGGAGGACAACGAAACCGATCCACAACGTCAGAAACGCCCCATAGGCAGGTTCTACGCGTGCCCGGTGCAGGGTACGACTGATCCCGCTGTCGGCGGGGACAGGAATAGAGGTGGCAGCCACGATACTCTCCTTCTAATTACTGATGTTGCTAATTAAGTGAGCTGGGAGCGTGTCTTTCCATCACTCGCCAGCATGTCTCACCGGTTCCCGGCATAGGGAAGGGTGCACGAACGGCTTACGCCCCGGCTCTTTTCATCCGAACCATCGCGACGGCGCCCCTTGGTTGTGCCGTGACTTTGTCTTCGATGGCGTTGTGGGATGCGGCGCTCTTGTGGTGTGGTCTTGGATGAGGGCCATTGCTGCACATTCTCGTGCGAGGCAGATGGCCGCGACGGCCGAGTCCTTGTCGCGGTATGTTCCGGACACGGCCAGTACTTTCCCGGTGCTGGAAAGCAGCCTGAACTCAAAGGTTCCACGGCTGGGTTCCGCCAGTTCGAATGTTCCTGTCACGGCTCTGCATCCTCCTAGGGGTAGCGTCGGTCTAGTGAAGGACCTGATGAACTCAGCCAGGACCGGCTGAGTACCGGGGCTAGGGTTCCGGTTGCCTTTGTTTGTTGGCATCAGCGTCAGTGATGTCGTCAGATCCTTCAGCGGGGTCCTGGGAGTGGGAGCGGATCTCGGGAAATTCCCGGGAGGTGTCCCCTTCAGCCGGGGCCTCGCTGTGGACCCGGATATCGTCTGTTGCCATCTCTGATCCTTCCAATGCTTCACACCTTTCTGCGGCCGGTTCTGGTTGTATTTCCATTGAAATCCGAGAGAGCCGCAGGCGGATCAACGTGCAGGAGGCTTCATCGGCTTAGGCCGGGCAAAGTGGCCAGCGTAGCGACTCTCTACGAGAAGGTAGGCGCCTGTTCCCATTAGCAGGAAACCGCCGACGCCGACGACGACGATTTGTGAGGCGATTCCTGCCATGAGCAACACAACCCCGATCAGGAACGCTATAGCGCCGAAGTACGAGCTTGCCCTGAACCTGTTCCCCACGGAACCGGACGAGAGCTCCTGGGCCAGCCGTGGATCGTCAGCGGCTAGGTCCAGCTCCAGTTCTTCAAGTACTTTCCGATCTCTATCCGACAACGGCATCGGGAACCTCCTCTGGATCCTCTCCTCAACCTTTGGCGAGGCCTCGCAGCTCACAGTGGCTGTGCGCGGCTTCTAAATTTAACATTTTTGATGTTAGTATTATCGACCATAGGAGGGTTCCTGATGGAAGTCAAGGAGACCCGTTTCGGAGGCACCCGTGCTGTGAAATGTTCCCGGCGGGGTAGGCATTCCTGTGCCGTTTGGCCTTGTTTTAGCCATCGGTATCCAGTCGCGCTTGGGTGCTGAGCGGCGGGGTTATGTATTTTTCCTACTGGTTGAGGCGTGGCTGGTCGCCCTCATCAATGCGGGCTGGTCTGTGTCTGGTCGTGGTCGGTTCCTTGGCGGGAAGGGCCATGCCCGGCAACTGGCAGTTGGAGGCTCTCTTGAATCATCGCGCAGAGTACTGCTGCTTCACTGATGGTGGGCTCCTTGGTTGCCGTTAACAGCGTCAACGGACCCTGATGGGCCAGGTTTCGGAGCCGGGTGAGGGCTGCTGCCGGATCGGGTTCTTGGAGCTCTTTGCGATAGCGTCGGCTGAACTCTTCGAAGAGGCCGGGGTCGTGGCCGTACCACTTGCGTAGCTCAGCTGATGGGGCTATCGCCTTGCACCATTCGTCGAAGTGCGCCTTTTCCTTGCTTAGGCCTCGTGGCCAGAGGCGGTCCACGAGGATACGGATACCGTCCGTTTCCCGGGGTTCTTCATAGATGCGCCGTACTTTCACTTCATGCCGGGTGGCCATCGGGGTGTTTCCTCTCTGGGGTGGCGTCGGGGTGTCTGTCCGAATCACATTCGATATTGAAGGCCGCGAGTTTCCTTACGGGCTGATCTTCGTCCTTGCGTTGCTTGTGCACCGACTGATTGGTTCGCTTGAACGGCAGGCCATCAGGCAGTCCGCAACCCGTTGATGAGGTCTCGACGATGTTCCTGGCTCGGTGAACCTCTTCACAGTTTCGGGTTTGGGTGGCCGAGGCATTGTCTGGCAAGACAATGCGCCGGAATATGTGTCCTTCAGGGCTGTGCCCTCCCTGGCAAGTGGGTCATTGTTGTCCATGGTCAGTGGCATCTTCACCTTCCATTGGAGAATCCCGAAGGGCAAGCGCTGCCTGGACGAGTGCGGCATGAGTCAGGGCTTGTGGAAAGTTGCCCAGAAGGACGCCGGTGGCCGGATCGATTTCTTCGCTGTAGAGGCCCAGTTGATTGGCCTTGTCCACGAGGGCTCCGAAGAGTTCGCTGGCTTTGGTGTGCCTGCCGGTGCGGGCCAGGGCTTGCACGAGCCAGAATGAGCAGGGCAGAAATGCCCCCTCGGTTCCGGGCAGCCCGTCCCTGCCGGGCGGGTAACGGTAGAGGAAGGGGAAGCCGGCGGACAGCTCCTCCCTGACGGCATCCACTGTTCCCTTGACACGGGGCGAGCCGGTGTCTTCGAGGCCGATGACGGGCAGGACAAGCAGTGCTGCGTCCAGGTCAGCGGATCCGTAGGTGCGGGTATAGGTGTTCCTGGCAGGGTCGAAGCCCTTGGCCCTGATCTCGGCGGCGATTTTTTCCCTGGCTATCTGCCATAGCTGTCGCCGCCGCGCGCTGAGGTGGTGGGTTTGTCCGATGCGGAGTGCGCGGTCCAGGGCGAGCCAGCCCATCATTTTGGAGTGCACGTGCTGGGCGGCATCGGCGCGCAGCTCCCATATTCCCGCGTCGGGCTCCTGCCACCGCAGGGCCACCAGATCAGCGAAACCCCGCATGGCCCGCCACGTCTCTGAGTACAGCCGGTGCCCGCCCTGCACGAGTACCCAGGCCGCGTCAAGGACCCATCCGTAGCCGTCGAGCTGGTGCTGGTGGGCGGCGCCGTTGCCGGTGCGGACGGGGGTGCTGCCGGCGTACCCGGGCCAGCCGTGGAGGGTGTGTTCCGCGGGCACATGTCCTCCGGCAAGGGTCAGCAGCGCCGGCAGGCGGGGTCGTTGGAGCCGGCTGGCGTGCAGCAGCCAGCCAAGGAACTTCCGTGCTTCAGCGGATTTGCCGACACCCAGGAAGGCACCGACGCCGATGCTGGCGTCCCGTGGCCAGGCGTATCTGTAATCCCAGTTGCGTATGCCTCCCGGGTCCTCGGGCAGGGAGGTGGTAGGCGCTGCCACCGGCGCGCCGGAGGGGGAATAGGTCAGCAGCCGGAGTGTCAGCAGGCTGCGCAGGACGGCTTCCCGGAAGGGGATGCCTTCATCAATGCCGTCCGTCCAATCCCGCCAGCGGGCCTCGTCAGCCTCGACGAGATCCCAAGCTGATTCCGGATCGAGGTGAATGAGAGGTTCTCCATAGGCCAGCGCCAGTACGAGAGTGACAGGCTGGCCCGGGCGGACTGTCAGGAATGACTGGCGGCCGGGCTCCAGTTCCAGCTCCGGGCTGCAGCGAAGGGACAGGGCCAGCGGACCCCAATCGCAGACCAGGTTGCGCCCACGGCGCACGCGCGGGCGACGATGCTGTTCGCCCAGCCTAGGGTCAAAGCAAATGACAGCGGCCATGGGCGATTCCTCCGCGGTGAGGCGTCTGATGAGAACCGTTGTGGGCAGCAGCTGGCCGGCGACTTCAGCCACCATGGCTTCGGTGAGGATGAGGCGGCCTTCGCCCGAGGACCATACTGTTTCCAGCGTTGCGCTGTGGTGACGGTAGCGGCGGGAGACCTTTCGTGCAGGCAGGACCGGGCCGGCCACAAAGGTCCCTGCCTCGGCGCCGCCCAGGAGCGCACCGAATACAGGCTCGCCGTCGAACGCGGGGGCGCAGAGCCAGTCCACTGCACCATCGGCGGAGACCAGGGCTGCGGTGCGGGTGTCGCCCAGCAGCCCGTAGTCCGCGATGGGTGAGGGCTCCCACGTCCGGGCTGCAAAGGGGATCTCTTCGCCTCTTTCGGCCTGGTATGTTTTCCGCGGTGTTCTCATGACGTCCTCAGGAGCAGTCCGAGAACCGTGCCGTAAACCACGTGGGCGACGATGGCGACCGCAGGTGTCTGAATGCCGTAGTTCAGGCCGAGCAGACCCGGCGGTTCAAGGACAGCCCTGCTGGCCGGCCCCGCCCTTGTAGAGGCCATGCGGGGGTGGACGCCCGGCAGCAGGGGCAGGATGACCGTCAGGGCGACGGCGACGTGAACCAGCCCCAGCAGCGCCCCGATCCACCAGGTGGCCTGGCCCAGCAGGGCAAATGTAGCGGCGTATCCCAGGGCGAATGCCTGGCCCGCGGCAAGGTGGACGAAGAAACCCGCGACGCGTGCCCGATCCGGGTCCGGGGTCAACAGCGTGCCCAGCACCAACGGCAGGTCAAGACGGGTCCAGCCGGCCATTTGTGCTGCAATCATGACAACCGTCAGCACACTGGTGGCCAGCAGACCGAAGAGGGCCCAGCCCTGCCAGTCCATCCCAGCCCGCCTCAGGGTGCTTTCGCCAGAGAAGATGAAAGCCGCGCAGACAGCTGCTTCCGAAGTGCTTCCCAAGCGGTTTCGAAAACGGCGGCACCCTCGTCCTCAAGTCCGGCCGCGAGTGCGTCGTAGTCAATGCCGGCTCCCTGGATGCGGGCCAAGGCACGCTCTGCGTCAACGTAATTGGCCCGAACGGAGTCTTCCGGCACCTGGCCGTGGTCCTCTACGGCGCGCAGAGTGGCTTCAGGCATGGTGATGACTACGCCGGGAGTGATGAGATCAACAATGTAGCGGGTGTCCTTGTACGCGGGATCCTTTGTAGAGGTGGAAGCCCAGAGGGGACGCATCGGGTTGGCCCCTGCAGCTCGGAGGGCATGCCAGCGCGGGGACGAGAAAACGGCTTCGTAGCGTTGGTAGGCCAGCCGCGCGTTCGCCGTGGCCATCCTGCCGCGAAGTTCGGCTGCCTCCGGCCCGCCGATCGTGTCGAGCAGGGCATCGGCCGCGCTGTCGACTCTGGAGATAAAAAAAGATGCCACAGAACCTATCCTCGACAGTTCCAGCCCTGCCTGACGGGCCTGTTCCATGCCTGCCAGGAAGGATTCCATCACGAACTCGTAGCGGGCGAGGGAGAAGATCAGGGTGACGTTGATGCTGATACCTTCGGCCAGGCAGCGGGCTATCGCCGGTATCCCTGCGGGAGTGGCCGGGATTTTGATGTAAAGATTTGGTCGGTCGACCATCCACCACAGCGCCCGGGCTTCAGCGATGGTCACCTCCGTACTTCTGGCCTGCCGCGGTTCGACCTCTATTGAGACACGTCCGTCAATGCCGCTTGTCGCCTCATAAACGGGCAGGAGCAGGTCACAGGCCGCTCTAACGTCAGAACAGGTCAGTGTCCGCAGGGCCTCATCGACGGCAACACCGCGGACGGCCAGGTCATGGATCTGGGATTCGTAGGCAGCGCCGTTGCTGATTGCCTTGGCGAAGATCGTCGGGTTCGTTGTCACCCCGACCACCCGCCGATGGGCGATCAGGTCGGCAAGGCTGCCGGAGACGAGGCGTTCCCGGCTCAGGTCGTCAAGCCAGATTGAGACTCCAGCCGCGTTGAGGGCGGCCAATGGATCGTTCACGGTCATGATCCTTTGCTCGGCGGCGGTACTCCCGGCGCCGCCCGGTGTTCTGCAGGGCCGCCGTCCTGCCGGGCCAGGTAGCGGAGGAAGAGCATATCCCCGGAACGAAGCACGTGGTCAAGGTGCATGTGGCTCGGCTGGGGATTCTGGGTGGAACTCACCGCAATACGCACCCCTGGCCCTCCCACAAGTACGGGACTGACCGAGAGGCAAAGTTCGTCGACGCGGTTGGCCTGCTGGAACGTTCCAAACAGGCGTGGCCCTCCCTCGGAGTGGAGCCGTGAAAATCCACGCAACCCGAGTTCGTGGATCAGTACCTCCACATCAAGGCTCCGCTGCCCGCAGACGAGCACATCCGCCACCTTTTCCAGTCTCCTCTTTCGGGCGGGATCAGCCTCCTCGGCGGTGATAATCAGGGGCCGTTCGGCCGCGGCAGTGAAGAAGGGCATGCCCGGGTCAACGCTGAGGCTTCCGGAGACCATGGCGAGTGAAGGCCGGCTGCTCTTGCCGTGGTCCTGGCGCCATCGGCTGTCTTCCGGGTCGATGAGATCCCCGGAATAGCCTTCGGCCCGGACCGTTCCAGCACCGACGAGGATGATGTCGGCGACACGGCGCAAAAGCTTCATGATCCGCCGATCCGCTGCGTTGCCCAGCTCTCCGGAGCGGCCGTTGAGCGTTGCGGCACCATCCAGGCTGGAGACGAAGTTGAAACTGACCCGGGGCCCGCTTGCTACCGGATGTGTATACCAGTCCACCAGTTGCTGATCGGTGGCGGCAGCGACGTGTCCGGGCAGCAGACGATCAATCACAGCAGCACCCTAGACGGTTGCGGCACCGGTTCGTCCATCTTGTGGTGCCCCATGTTGTGCTGCAGTGACACCGGGTTCCGCCAGCCCAGCACCGCCTCCGTCAGGTGAAGCGCAGCAGCTGCGGCCGCAATGTTGTGCATGCGCAGGATACGCGCTCCGTTCAGAAGGCAGATGACGGCAGCAGCGAGTGAGCCTTCCACCCGCTGATCCTTTGCCTTGCCCAGGGTTTCGCCGATGAAGTCCTTGTTGGAGACAGCAGCGAGGACGGGGAAGCCCAACGCCGCGATGCGCCCAAGGCAGCGGGTGAGTTCCAGCGAATGAAGGGTGTTCTTGTTCAGGTCGTGCCCGGGATCGATGATGATCTGTTCTTCGCTGACGCCGAGCCGGAGCGCCTCGTCTATTTTTCGGCACAGAAAGTCCCGGACCTCCCCAACTACGTCATGGTAACCGGGCCGGGGCCAGGCGGACCGCGGCGGAGCCAGGCTATGGGTGATGATCAGGTGCGCCCCGGATTCAGCGACTGCCGCAGCCATGTCGGGGTTCCGGAGCCCGGAGGTGTCATTGATGGCATTAGCTCCGGCTTTGATGCTCAGTCGAGCAACTTCCGGGTTAAAAGTATCAGTTGAGATGATGGTGTCGCTGCGTTGGCGCACTTCTGTTATGACGGGAATGACACGGTCGGCTTCTTCGCGTGTGCTCAGGCAGGTCCCTGGTGCGAACGGCTGCCCGCCGATGTCAACCCAGTCCGCGCCTTCTGCCAGTGCGGCCATCGATGCGTCGATGGCCGCTTCGAGTCCGAAGGTCCGTCCAGTGTCGTAGAACGAATCCGGGGTGCGGTTGATGATGGCCATCAGTGCTGCCTGGCGGCGGAAATCGATAATCCGGCTCCCGAACCGGTGCACGGGGTGCAGGAGCGCCGGCTCGTACGTGGTGGTCCCAGGCGTTGCGGCTGCCGTCGCTCCCGGCGGTTCTCTCGTCTCCCGCGTTGGCGGCTGCATCACAAGTCGCTCAGCGGTGTGGCCGGGTCTGAAAGTTGCTGCGTGTGGACGGCGTGGGCGTTGGTGATCAGGGACTTAATGTCGTCCTGGACGTCCCAGACGTTGACGTTCATGCCGGCCACGACCCTGCCTTTGGTGGATGAGACCGGAGTGACCCAGAACGCGATGAATTTGCGTGAGGACGGGTCCCCGCGCAGGACCAGCTTCGCGTTGCGCGCCAATGAGGCGTAGCCGGAGTATTCCATGCCCAGGTCGAACTGATCGGTGTAGAAATAGGGGATGTTATCCAGCACGGCGGTCTGCCCGAGCATTGCCTTGGCCGCGACCTTGCCGCTGTTGATGGCGTTCGCCCAGTGTTCGCTTCGCTGATGCCTGCCGGTGATGGGATGGTAGGCGTTGGCCACGTCGCCTGCCGCGAAAATGTTTGGATCGCTCGTTCGCATTGATTGGTCTGTGAGTATGCCGTTTTCGATGGTGAGCCCTGCGGCTTCGGCCAGAGCGGTGTTGGGGATGACGCCCACAGCTGCCACAACCAGATCAGCCGGAAGTTCTTGGCCAGTGTCAGTGATGACGCCGGCAGCCCGGCCGTTGGCTTCGGTGATTCCGGCGACTGTCGTTTCAGTACGGAAGGACACTCCCGCTTCTTCGTGCCGCTGCATGAAGACGGTGCCGAGTTCCGGTCCGATGACAGCTTCGAGCGGGACCTTTTCCCGTCCCAGGACCGTAACCTCGGCCCCGAGTGTTCTGGCAGTGGCAGCGACTTCCATGCCGATCCAGCCCGTGCCGACGAGAACGACGCGCCGCGGGCCGTGATCTCCGGAGCGGCTCAGGGATGCCCGCAGCCGCTTGCTGTCCTCCAGTGTGCGCAGGCAATCCACGCCCGGCAAGGTGGCGCCGGGGACGGGAAGGGTGCGGGGCGAGGCCCCTGTCGTCAGCAGCAGCTGCCCATATTCCAGGACGCCGCCTCCTGCCAGAGTCACCAGGCCAGCTGCCGGATCGATGGATTCCACACTTTCACCCAGCAGCAGTTCTATCTGCTTGTCCACATAGTCACCCGGAGTGTATGGCAGCAAAGACTGCTCGTCCTCCCGCCCGGCCAGGAAGCCTTTGGACAGAGGCGGACGGATGTATGGGTAGTGCTTTTCCGCGCCCACCAGCGTGATTGTGCCATCGAACCCTTCAGCCCGCAGGGTCTGCGCGGCAGTCGCCCCGGCAAGGCCGGCTCCGACGATAACGATCTTGTTCATCATGACCATCTCCTTCCAATTCCGGATACAACTTTGCCCGGGAAAAACGAACCATCACTTCGGGAAAAAGCGGTCTTGGAGCGGTCCCGGAATACTGAGCTCCCCACGGAAGGCCGACGTCATCGTCAGGGTGCCGCTCGCCTCCACTCCCCGCAGCGACATGCACATGTGTTCGGCTTCCAGGACTGCGCCGGCGCCCCGTGCGTCGAGTGTTTCCATCAGCCAGTCCGCCACCTGCACCGTGAGGCGTTCCTGGACCTGTAGGTCTCTGGCGAACAATTCCAGGCCTCGGGCAAGTTTGGACAGCCCGATCAGCCTGTCCCCCGGAATGTAGCCGATATGCGCCACACCACGGAAGGGCAACAGGTGGTGCTGGCAGAGCGAATGAAAGGGGATGCTTTTCACGATAACCAGGTCTGTGTACCCGTCCGTATTCGGAAACGTCGTCCACGCCGCAGGCCGGGCAGTCAGCATCTGCTCAAAGGCTTTAGCCACGCGGCGGGGAGTTTCCGCCAGATGCGGATCCGACATGTCACGGCCCAGGGCAACCAGCAAAGCGGCAACGGCTGCCCGGGCACCCTCAACGTCGATCCCGGCCCTGCCCTCTTGCTCAAGATCAAGCCGGGCAAGCTCATCAATCGGGTCGGCGTACTGTCTCTGCCGGTCCTGGAACTGAGGGGATAGCATAATGCCCTTCTAAAGTTGGTTCTATTGAATTTAGAACGTATAATGGGGTCCGTCAAGTCCTCTTAGAGGTGGTTGAATTTGCTTATGAATCCTTCGTCGATTTCCGCGCAAGACCCCGACGTTGCCGCGTTGGCCGATCCGGTACGGCGCTCTCTCTACCGGGCCCTCATACGCAGCCCCGTTCCACTCTCCCGGGATCAGCTGGTCAGGATGTTGAACTTCGCTCCGAGCACCGCAGCCTTCCATCTCGAGAGGATGGTCCGTGAGGGTCTGCTGGAAACCGAAAGCAGAAAACTGGGCACGCGCACGGGCCCCGGATCCGGAAGGCCGACCAAACTGTATAAACCCGCAGTTGATGAGGTCAGCGTTTCCTTTCCCGCTCGTGAATATGAACTCGCAGCCCGCCTGCTCGCTTCCGCGATAGAAGCATCCCTGGTGACCGGCGAACCTGTCGAGGAAGCCCTTCGCACGATCGCCTACCGTGAAGGCCAAAGACTGGGGCTGCTCGCTGGAAGCACCGAGAAAGCCCTGGCCGACAACGGGTATGAACCCGAGGCCGACGCGCAGGGACTGGTTCTGGGTAACTGCCCGTTCCACCGCCTCGCCAAGGACCACACCCGGCTCGTATGCGGTCTCAATACCTCCCTCCTCCATGGAACGCTGGACGGCTGCAACGACACACAGCACCGAATCGAGGCCGCCCCCGAGAGCGCACCCTGCTGCGCCCGGCTGACCGCCGCCACGAAGTGAGCGGCACGGCAGCTGAAGTGCATGTCTCTCGCGGACACAGCGCGTCGTTTCGTGTTCATACGGTGGTGTGAGAGGCGGGCCAAGGCAACCTGGCCCACCTACCCGACTGCGCCAAAGCCACCACGGATTCTTGCCCTTCCGGACTAGAGTCAGCAACACCACTTCAGGAACGCAGGCCGGCCGACGCCGCCCGGAAACCCCGGCACGAAGCTGGATTCTGCCCCAGACCCAAAGGGGTTCACAGATGCGATATGTCGTTGGCTACACACCAAACGAACGCAGCGCCGACGCCGTTGCCTTGGCTTCGGCGATGGCCCGGGCCCAGGGCGCCCGGCTTGACCTGGTCCATGTGGTGGACCAGGGCGCGCTGCACGCTGCAGGGAATCCCGGCGGCGGCCAGGTCAGCGCCGAAGAGCAGGCCGTCCTGACCGCGCAGCGCAAAGGGCTCGGCCTGACCCCCGAAGACGTCAGCGTCGAGTTCCATGTGCGGAACGCCGATTCGTTCGCCGCAGGCCTGATCGACGCCGCGGTTGGAGCGGAGATGATTGTGGTGGGCGCGGCCAACGATGGGTTGTTCAAGCGCCACACAGTGGGCAGCGTGGCCAACGCACTGCTGCATGCCTCGCCGGTCCCGGTTGCGCTGGCTCCTCGAGGGTACCGCCGCACAGAGGCTGTGACCCGGCTAACCCTCGCCGTGGGGCAGCGGGCGGGTGCGGATGCCGCCATCGACTCCGCCGTTGATTCCGCCAAACGGCGCGGTCTTCCGCTGCGCCTGGTCTCGCTCGTGGAGCTGGATGCTGAAGGGGACAGAAGCGAGGTGGTCAACGCAGCGCACATCCATGCCAACACCGTACTCACCGAAGCGCCCCGCCGGCTCCCGGAGGGACACAAGGTCACCGTTGAGGTGGCTCATGGCCGGACTATCGAGGAGTGCATCGATAACCTGGAATGGGACGACGGGGAGATACTGATCGTGGGATCCTCCCGCCTGGCGGAGAAAAACAAGCTGTTCATCGGCAGCACGGCCAATAAAGTCCTGCGCGCACTGCCCGTTCCCATGATGGTTATCCCGCGCGACTACCAGCGCATGGGCACAGTGCTCGCGAACTAACCCCAGTCAGTCGTTTAACCGGCGCGCTTAAAGCACGACCCATGACCGGCCCCCGCTATCAGCCGTCTTGGGCGTACGCTTCTGACATGGAAGCTCAGTTTGAGGTTGAGGCGTTAATCGAGCACGAGTATCTGGTGCGCGCTCAGGCCGAGGGGGAAGTGATCGAGTCCAGGTTCAGAGTCGATCCTGGCGCGCTTGAACAGCTGGAGCTGGAGGGCGCCGACGAGCGGCAGGTGGTCAGGCAGACGGCGGTGTTTCTGGCCGCCCATCAACCGGTCATCGATTTCCCGCCCATGCTCGATCTGGCCGACGTCATCGCAAGCTACGACGACTACCCCGAGCAGCTGCGGCTGCAGTTGGCAGCGGAATCTGACTAAACCACCGGCACCTGATTCTCAGGTACAGCGGCTTGGGCCGCCTGTACGAGCCTGGAGAGAGCTCAGGTGTACAAACGGCTGTCGAAGACCGAACGCGGCCTTTCTGAGGGGTCTGGGTGGGCGACGATGACCCGAATGCCATCGGGGTCAACGCCTTCGACAAAAGTGACCCCTCCGGCTGTGTGGGTGTCCGTGTATCGCCCCATCTCCTTCAGAGCCTGCTGGAAATATTCCAATCCCTGGACACTGTCCGTGGCCCACATCAGCACGTGAAAGCCCAGACCCCCCGTGTGGTGCTCGGCCCGGTTGCCTCGCGCGATGAGGTACAGCTGGAAGCCGCCGGCGGCCAGAAGAAGAGCCGCATCCCCCTCGGAGCGGAGGGATACTTCACATCCGAACAGGTCACAGTAAAACGTCACAGACCTGTCCAGTTCGGCCACGAACAGGACCGATGACGCGACCTTGGCTGAATACCCCATTCAGTCATTATTAACCTGCCGACGCTACATGGCCAGCCTTCCCAGACGCTCCTGCCGGCACTGCTATGACATTCCACTCTGGCGTTCCCGGCTCTAGTCCGGTCCGTGCCGCGGCCTTCCACCCTTTCGGCCAGCCCTGGCCCGACATGCCGAGCAGCGGTGTGCAAACCGGACCCCTTAACCGTGAATCCCCTAACGATCCTCCTCAGACCCCTCCCCCACCGCCGGCGAGGGCCTGCTGGTGGTCGAGATGAGGGTGATGTCGGCCAGCCCCTCGCGCACCATTCTCTCCAATGGAAGGACGCTGTGCCGGGAGCGCCAAATTCATGGTCGTTACCAGTTGGTCCTTGGAAAGGCGGTCATGGGATTCGCTTTCTTGAGGTTCGGGGCCGCGCTCTTAGCTTAGGCACAGCAGGAGAGTTTGGAGACGTCGGTGGTGAAGGCTTTGCAGGCGATCCTGATGCCCTCGGTCATGGTCAGGTAGGGGCTCCAGGCGGCGGCGACCTGTGCGGTGGTCATGCCCGCCTCGAGCACGTAGACGCCGGCGGCGGCCAGTTCCCCGGCATCCTTGGCCACGGCAGTGAGGCCCAGGATCCGGCCGGTGTCACGATCGGCGACGACCTTGATGAAGCCGCGGGTGTCGCGGTTGACCAGCGCCCTCGGGACATATTGCAGGGGCAGGACCCGGCAGTCGCAGCGAATCCCGGCAGCGACCGCGTCCTTCTCAGTCATCCCGACGGCACCCACGGCCGGGCTGGTGAAGGTCACCCGGGGCAGGTACCGGTAGTCGACCTCGGCCACGGCGTCGGTGAAGGCGTTCTCCACGGCCAGGGCGCCGTGGGCCGCGGCGACATAGACGAACTCCCGATGGCCGGTCACGTCCCCGGCGGCCCAGACCCGCGGGTTGGAGCTGGCCAGACGCGAGTCGACCACGATCTCGCCGGACGTGCCGGTCTTTACCCCGACGGCCTCAAGGTTCAGCCCGTCGGTGACGGGCCGGCGGCCCATGGCCACGAGCAGCCGGGAGGCCCGGAACACTTCCTGGCCTCCGGCCACGGATCCGGTGGCGATGACCCCGCCGGTGGCCTGATCGAGGCTCACGGAATCCACGGTGGCCCGCCAGACCACCCGGATCCCCTCATCCGCGAAGACTCCGGCCAACGCCTTGGATACTTCCGGTTCCTCCTGCGAAGTGAGTTTGGAGCGGACCAGCATGGTGACCCGGGCGCCAAGCCGGGAGAAAAGCTGCGCCTGCTCCAAGGCAACATAGCCCCCACCCAGGATGAGCATGGTTTCGGGCACCTCGTCCAGTTCCATCGCCGTCGTCGAGGTCAGGTATCCGGCCTCGGCCAGTCCCGGAACGGGCGGCGCCCACGGTGTGGAGCCTGTGGCCACGAGGTAGTGTCCGGCCTCGATCGTTGTCACCGCACCGCCCGGTGAGGTGACCTGGAGCAACGGCGCATCCTGGCTTCCGGTGAACGCTGCGTCCCCGCTGACCATGGTCCAGCCGTAGTCGGCGGCCAGGTCGATGTACTTCTCCGTCCGCATGCTGTCAACAAGCGCAGCCTTGCCCCCGACGAGGGCCGGCATGTCCACAGGACCCGCCGAGGCCATCACGCCGGGGAAGCGGGCCGAGTCCAACGCCACGTGGCGGGCGTCCGCGGCAGCCAGGAGCGCCTTCGACGGCACACACCCGGTGTTAACGCATGTCCCGCCCACGGTGCCGCGCTCAACCATCACTACCCGCTTGCCCAGCCCCCTGGCCCGGATCGCGGCCGCAAACGCCGCGCCACCGGAACCAATGATCGCCAGATCGAACCGTTCGTTGCCCATCCCGGCGTCCTTCCCCGTGACTTGAAAGTTCCTATGGAACCATCATGAACCTTCCAGTACAGTGGAAGGTCAAATCGGGTGGCCACCGAAAGAGAAATCAGCGCACATGAGAATCGGACAGCTTGCAGAAGCAACCGGAACCACGACCAAGACCCTGCGGTTCTACGAGGAGTCGGGGCTGCTCCCGCCCGCCGAGCGCATGGCGTCCGGCTACCGGGACTACACCGACGATGCTGTGGGCCAGGTCGGGTTCATCCACCGCGGCCAGGCCGCCGGGCTCACCCTCGCCCAGATCGGGCAGATCCTGAGGATCCGCGAACACGGCCAGGCCCCGTGCTCGCACGTCCGGGACCTGCTAGGGGAGCGTCTGCGGGAACTCGATGCCCAGATCGCCGAGCTCCTTGCCCTCAGGGAAACCATCTCCGAGCTGCACGCCCAGGCCGCTGAACCTGAACCGGACACGTGCTCCGCTGACGAGGTCTGCCGCTACATCTGATCGGCATCCCCATGGGATGAAGTGGAGACGTGCCCCTCACCGGCATTGAGCGGGGCCAGAAATAACCGTTCCACCGGGGCCACAATTAGTTGACATACTCATACGGCCGTAGCCGTCGGACCTCATCCAGCTCGCCAATCAGTTAAGTGCCGCGAGTTCGGTAGTGTCGACTCATGGGTGGTGGCACTCTGCTGAATTTCGTGTTGGTCCTCTTCTTTGTGCTGTTGGGCGGTGTCTTCGCCGGCACGGAAATGGCACTGGTTTCCCTGCGCGATAGTCGGATACGTCAGGGCCAGGACGGCGGAGCTGGCTCGGAGCCCAAACCGTTTCCTCTCAGCCGTACAGATTGGAGTGGCACTTTCCGGTTTTTTCTCAGCCGCTTATGGTGCCTCCACCATTGCACCGGAAGTAACGCCTCTCCTTGAGGGCTTGGGATTGGGCTCCGCGTCGGAACCGGTGTCCTTTATCGGCATGACGTTTGCTGGTGGCCTACCTTTCCCTGGTGCTTGGGGAGCTGGCACCTAAGAGGCTGGCTATGCAGAATGCGGTGGGACTGACGAAGATTCTGGCTCCGCCTTGATCATCTTCTCGTAAATTATGCGACCGGTCATCTGGCTGCTGTCCGTCTTAACCAACGCGATGGTGGGGCTTGGCGGCGATCCGAATGCAAAATCGGAGAGCGTCAGCTCGGAGGAACTCTGGGACATGGTCGCCGAGAGCGAGATGCTGGAAGAAAGTAGCCGCACCTTCTGACGGACGTGTTTTGGAGCCGGTGATCGTTTGCTGCAGGAGGTCATGCGGCCTCGCACCGAGGGTGGCCTTCATCGAAGGCAACCTGAGCGTTGCGGATGCCCGTCGCAAGGTCAGGGACTCCCCGTATTCGCGCTATCCCGTGATTGGCAGGACCAGCGACGATCCATATCCGTGACCTGATGCCCCGGGATGAAGGGCATTTTGAGGTGTGGTGAAGGATATTGTTCGTGAGCTTCTTCCGCTGCCGGGCACGAATCGGATGCTGCCCTCACTGTCCAGAATGCGCAAACTGGGCAACCACATCGCACTGGTGGTGGATGAGTACGGCGGGACAGCCGGCATCGTCACACTTGAGGATCGCGTGAGAGTGACCAATGGATCTGTCGACGGTGACGGCGGCCTGATCCTGCAGGAATTCGAGTCGGTGTCGGGCATATAGTTGGCAGACGGCCATTACGAGACGGTGGCCGGCTTCGTCATCGACCGTTTGGGTCGCCTGCCCGGAACCGGTGACAGAGTGAAGATATCTGGCCATCCGCTGACCATGCTCGTCATGGATCGAATGCGCATCGGCCGGATCCGAGTGACGCCAGCGAATGACCCCCGCGTAGAAACCAGCTATTGATTCCGGGACCGGACAATCGCCTTCCGGGTTTCTTCCACCCAGAGCACGGAAGACCCCACGAGCAGAGTCAGTCCCCATTGCGTGGAGCTGAGCGCGGTAGTTCCGAAGAATCGCTGCAACTCGTCGAGGCTAACGACTAAGAACTGCAGGACCACCACAACCAGCAAGGCTACCCAGATACTGCGGTTGGTGAAGGTCTGCAGTGCGAACACGGAACCGGATTCCGATCGTACGTTGAGCAGATTGAAGACCTGGAAAAAGACAAAGGTCGTGAATGCAAGGGTGGTCCCCAGCAACGGATCGGTGGAACTCTCCGGGAACAGGACGGGCGCCAGGACGAGGACCGCAGTGGTTCCTGCTGCCATCACCACACCGAGTCCCAGGATCCGAAGCAGCCGGTTAGGAGTCAGCAACGGCTCGTTGGCTGGTCGCGGCTTTTGTTTCATGATGTCCGGCTCGGCTGGATCCACACCGAGAGCAAGTGCGGGCGGCCCATCCATAATGATGTTCACCCAGAGGATCTGCAACGCGGTGAACGGCGCCCCGCCGGCGAGACCGAGCACCCCGGCAATGAGGAAAATAAGAACGAAACCCCACGCCGTTGTGAGCTGGAACTTCACAAACTTGATGATATTCGCGTAGATCCCGCGGCCCTCCTCGACGGCTGAAACAACCGTCGCGAAGTTGTCGTCCGTCAGGATCATTTTCGCCGCGCCCTTGGACACGTCCGTGCCCGTAATGCCCATGGCAATGCCAATATCCGCCTGCTTCAGCGCCGGCGCGTCATTCACCCCGTCACCGGTCATGGCCACGATATTGCCGTCCTGCTGCAGAGCCTTGACCACACGGATCTTGTGCTCGGGCGCCACGCGTGCCAGCACTCCGAACCCAGCGGCACGCCGGTTGAGCTCGGCGTCGTCCAGATCATCCAGGGCTGCACCCGAAGCGGCCTCGCCTGGGATACCAAGTTGCCTCGCGATAGAAGAAGCCGTGACCAGATGATCGCCAGTGATCATGTGCACGGTGATCCCGGCGGCCCGGGCAGTCGCGATGGCCTCTGCCGCCTCCGCCCGGGGCGGATCAACAATTCCGACTACGGCGTAAATGGTCAGATGGTCCGCAGCGGCACGCAGTTCGTCGCCGTCTGAGGGCAGCTCGCCGTCCAGCCGGCGGCCGGCGATCATCAACGTGCGCAGGCCCTCGGCCGCCATCGTCTCGACATCCTCGCGGACAGCCGTCCGGTCCTCGTCGGTCAGCGGCAGAATGCCCTCGGCCGTGAGGATCGAATCCGCCCGTTCCAGGAGGACACCCGGCGCGCCCTTGGCGAAACAACGGAACCTGGCCGGCGTGCTGTCTCCCTTGGTGAAGTTCTGTTCGTGAAAGGTGGCCATGAACTTGTAATCGGAATCAAACGGCACTTCCGCCACCCGGGGGTGGTTGGCGCGGACGCCATCAACATCAATCCCACCCTTCTCGGCCAGCGCCACCAAGGCGCCTTCGGTGGGATCACCGACGAGCTTGCCGTCCCGGATCCAGGCATCATTGCACAGGGCCATGGAAACCAAGGCGTCGGACATCGCCGGCAGTGGCTCGCCGTCGCCACTGAGGATCTTTCCTTCCGTCGTGTACCCCTGGCCGGTGATGCGGAACGAACGCCCCATCATGTGCAGGCGCCGTACCGTCATCTCGTTCAGGGTCAGTGTGCCGGTCTTGTCGGTGGCGATATGCGTGGTGCTGCCGAGGGTTTCGACGGCGGATAGCTGTTTGATGATCGCACCACGGCGCGCCATTCGCGAGGCGCCCATGGCAAGAGTAAAGGCGACCACCGCCGTCAGGCCCTCCGGGATAGTGGCCACGGCAAGCGAAACTGCGGTGATCAGCAACTCAGACCAAGGCTGTCCGCGGGCAAGCCCCAAGACAAAGACGACGACTACTACCGCCAGCGCAACGACGGTCAACAGCTGCGTCAGCTGGCCGATACGCCTTTGAAGTGGCGTCCCTTCATCGCCTGCGCCCTCAAGCAGTGCCGCTATATTGCCAATCTGGGTGTACATGCCGGTGCCAGTAACCACCATGACGGCCCGTCCGCGGCTTACGTCCGTGCTCATAAAAAGCATGTTCGTTCGGTCACCGAGCGGCAGGCCGGGATCTTCCAGGGTAACGCCGGTCTTCTCCACTGGCTGGGATTCACCGGTCAGCGCAGCCTCAGCCACCTGCAGCCGCGCCGCCTCGAGTAGGCGGCCATCCGCCGGAACCGTGTCGCCCGCTTCAAGCACCACAATGTCACCGGGAACCAACTCCTCATTGGAGACTTCCTCTTCATGGCCGTTCCGGCGGACCCGTGAAGTGTCCACTGACATGGTCCGCAGAGCTGCGAGACTGCTCTCAGCCCGGCTCTCCTGAACATAGTTCAGGATTGTATTCAGCACGATCACAACCAGGATCACAACGGGGGTTTCCCATTCCCGGGAGACGACCGCACTGACAATGGCGGCGATGATGAGCACCACAATCATCTTGTCTGCAAGCAGCCGCAGAACCTTCTTCCAGACCTGCACTTTAGCCTCGTCCGCGAGCACGTTCGCTCCGAACTTCTCCTGTCTGGCACTCACGGCCGCGGCCGTGAGCCCCACGGAAGGGTCCACGTCCAAGGACGCTGCAACCTCGGACGATGAGCGAGTATGCCAATCCTTCTCGATAGTGCCGGAACCCATCGCGAATTATCCTTGCCGTAGACGTATCAGCACGGTTGCACTGACCTCAGGCTATCGGTCAGTCGTCTGTCTCCTGTTCGGTCAGCGCACGAATCAGGCAAGGTGACAATCGGCCACAGAGGGCATACAACCTGTGACGGCGCAGAGCCGTCTTCGACCCCTTTCAGATGGTGCCCCAAGGACGGCGGATACAGGGTGCCAGGCAACTCGTTCGTTAATTTCCGGAAGCCTATCGCAAGGCCGTTGGTGAAGGATCTACTGCTCACTTGGGTTGGCGCTGGATGAAGGCCGCCATTCCGGGGACGGTGAAGGCAATGACACCGTGTTCCGGAGCGTAGACAAGACCTTTTGCAATCAGGTTCGCCCGGATCGGGCCGAAACTGGCCGGGCCTCGCCCCAGGCGCGCCGCAATTTCGCCCGAAGAGCTTCCCTTGTCGCCGTCTTCGGCCATGGCCCTGAGGTAGTTTTGTTCGGCCCTGGTTGCCCGGTCCCAGCGGGCCCGAAAGAAACCGCTGTCCAGGGCTGCACGTCCGTTGGCTGCTCCGACCCGCGCATCGTCGTACGTGATGTTCACGCCGGTTGCGGCGTTCCAGGTGTCCTGTCCGAATTGCTGCAGGAAGTATGGGTAGCCGGCGCTTTCATCGACGATCAGTGCAACGGCGGCGTCGTCCCATTCGACCCCGTCATCGCCTGCCGGTACCGTCAAAGCTTCCGAGGCAACGGCTCCCCGGAGCTCCTCGATCTTTTCGTAATTGAACCGCTCGGCGTAGGACTTCGCTTCGGCGAGCACTCTGGGCAGGCTCGGCAAACCAGCAAATGCGAAAAGTACACGCCAGTCATCTTGCGCGGCGGCGTGGGCGATTGCGCAGAGCGCCACGAGCTCGGCCTGATCGAGATCCTGAGCTTCGTCAATCAGGATCGCCAGACCGACATTCTCCTCTTCCGCAGCCAATGCCAGGTCGTGGACGAGCTTGCGGAGGTCGGTTTCGAGGACCCCGGTGTCCGCTCCCCCACCGGAGGCCCCTGTGAGATCCAAGCCGAAGTTCCACGTACCGCTCTGGTCATAGGAGGCTTTGAAGCTGACGGCAGTCTTCAGGGCTTTCAGTAGCCGCCGCCCTGCTGACGGCCGTGCCAGATCGGCAAGTGGAGCGTGAAGGGCCTCCCCTAGGAGGCTGCTGAACAAGGCGGTTGTGGGGCGGGCGGAACGCCACCAATGGGCCGTCTAGCGGCGTGTTCTGGTCAGCACCCTTGGGTGCGACAACGGGGTCGTTCCGCCCGCTTGGCTT
>NZ_JANCLV010000020.1:0-54458 GCF_024294965.1 Pseudarthrobacter humi | reverse complement strand
CGATGCACTCCGCGTCTGGCCCAGTTCGCTATCCCGGCTCGAGCGCGGCCAAACACGCGATGACGAGTTCTACGAGCGCTACTCAGCCTGGCTCAAGGAACATTGACAGCAATAGGAGCATCAATAATGGCGACGCTGAACGGCTATGTGCATAACTCTGCGGGCGGAGGACCTCTGGCAGGAATTCGAGCAAAGAGCCGCGCCATGAGCGGGGTGGACGCGCGCCGTTTTGTGGATGGGCGGCATGCTCCGGTAACCTAGTCAGGTTGGTGACGTGTCCGAGCGGCCGAAGGTGCAACACTCGAAATGTTGTTTGGTGTCAAAGCCAACGTGGGTTCAAATCCCACCGTCACCGCCAGATAGCGAGGCCCCTGCTTCCCTTTGTTTACAAGGGAAGCAGGGGCCTTTGTTTTGCCCGGATAGGGCTCATTGGCAAAGAATTGGCAAAACTTCCACGCAGAGCGCGAGCCTAGAGACAAATGTTTCGCTACCCAGATGGCCGGATCCACCACTAACCGGCCCGGGCTTCACGAAGCCAGGGAGGGAGACGCCATCGCAGTGCACACCTTGGACCGGTTGCGCCGAACCGTCCACGACCCTCTATACCTCATCCATGACCTGGCGGGCCTGCGGGGGCGGAGTCAGGGACTTTACTGACCCAATCCAGGTTGATTCCGCCAATCCGGAGTATCCCATGTCGCAGCTGGCAGTCGTCGTCTCGCACTCTTCGGCCAAAATGGAGCCCGCGCCATCACGCCTACTTAGAACAATTCGCCCAAGGCGGCGGCGTGCTGGCCATCGGGACCTTCGACGACCCTGTGGCAAACGGCTCCATGGCGGTTTTCGCCAGCAGGCACAGGGCAGAGGAGTTCCTCGCGCACGACCCCTTCGTCACCGAGTCCGTCGTCCACCCAAGCGACGTCCGCGAATGGAACGTGCAGGCCTTCCGGTGAGCCCCTGGGACTGAGCTGGGCGCCCCCAACACGTCATGAAACGGCCTTGTCAAGTCCCAGAAATTCGCTCCCCAGTGAACCCGCCGCAGCTACCAGCGCCCCGGTGACCTAGAGGCGTCTCAACAACCAATGACGCAGCCCGATTCACCCCCCGCGATCCCGTTCCCGGACGGACGGCCCTCGGAAAGAAGGCTTAGATCCATTGTCAGCGGCCAGCCCTCGGGTTCACCGGCCATGCCCGCCCCCGCCTCGCCCCTGGTTTCAGCCCGTGGTCAGTCAAATCGGCCCCGGCCAAGCGCCGGGATGCTGAGCGGGATGGAGTTCCGGTAGTCCTTGGCTTTCAGATCCTCAATGTGTCGAAATGCGATTGGTGCTTGCTCGATGCCAACGCGCTTCATCGGGCGCTTCTGCGCCTTCCAAAGTTCACGGAGGGCGTGCTTCCGCGGTAGCTGGAGGGGTGAGCTGAAGCTCACGTCGGTAATGACGACCAGACGAACACGCTTTGGCACCAGACGAGGACCTTCGATCTCAAGCCGGAACTGCTCGACGTCCTCGCACCAGTCCGCAGACACTTTTCGCGCCTTCGTGACAAGGACGCTTAAGGCATCGGTGAGGTCCTTGGACAGGTAGTCATGCAGTGCCGGGCGCTCAAACTTTGCACCGATCCTGGCAGCCAGACCGAGTTCGTCTTCTTCGGAGCCGAAGCCCTCAATGGGGCGGCTCCCAACGAGTGATCCTTTGCTGAGCGGTACCGACATGCGCAGATCGATAGCCCATTCCTTGCCTGTAACTGGCGGCCTTGTGAGGTAAACGTATTCGACAAGTTCGCCGTCTCGGGCTTGTTGGAGCTTCTGCGGGCTAAATGCCGCAGCTTCTAGATCCCGCACTGGACATACCTGGACAAACGGATGGCGCCTTCCAGGTCCGGCGGCCGCGATGTCGCAGGTTTGGGAGACCACCGCGAAATAGCCCGTGTCACCAATCTCGGCTGCGGCGGCGAGCAGCCCCCCGCCTCTGTCGGAGAAATCGTCACCGGTTACCAGGTCCACACAACCGGCAGTTGCCAACCATGCCCCGAGATCGCCGCGGATCAGATGACCTTGCCGCCATATATCGAGTGCGGCGGCAACCTCTTCTGGCCACGGATCGGGCAGCAGGGAATCGACCGTCAACGGCGTCCACCTCGCTCGATCACGGTGACCTTCGGTCTGCCGGGTCGTGTGATCGGCACGTCAATGTCCGGACTGACGCCCAGACGGAGGGACGTCCCCATCGCCCGCCGGCTTGGTCTTGGCATCGCCACGGCGAGGTCCACGAGGTCGTCGAAACGGCCCTCCCGGAGCGCAACCTCTCGCTCCGGCAATGCATGCAGCCAAGCAGCAACCGGTCGGCCGATTTCTTCTCGCAGATCCACCAGGGCGTCGGCGAGATGCCACAGGGCTCCCAGACTTGTTGGACGGGGCCGGGGCGTCGAAGGCTTCTTCCACGAGTAGTACGTCCTGCGCTTGATGCCGGTAGCGGCAAGCAGGTCCTTCTGTGTGACTCCGAGCTCGATCTGCAATCGGTCGAACACTGCCAATGGGTCAGCCGTTTCCGGGTCGACCGGTAAGGCGGTGTCTCCTACGGCTGGAGTCTCGCCAATGAAGACTACTTGGAGCGGTCCGGAGATGCTGGCACTTGAGATCCACGTCCGGCAGGGCGCGTAACCGCCGATCACGACCCGAACTGTCTCGTGATCGTGGATCGGATTGAATGTCTCCTCGAACCGTAGAACGGCTTCACGCAGGGCGGGAACGACCGGTGCAGTGGCCAGGGGAGTCAGCTCGATGTCGTCCTCGGGGGCGCGGCCCAGGAAGCCCTTGTTCAAGCTCGACAGCCAGGGCGTGGCCATCCCGGAGCGTGAGGGTACTGCCATTGCTGTCATCAGCTCTGCCCTTCTCCCTGAAGCGATTTCAAATAGTCGGACGAGACACACGCCTGAAACAGGCTTAGCGCCGTTCGGTTCAGTCTCTCGGCGGTATCCAGCACCTCTTCAACCCTGAACGGCCACGTTGCATTGGCAAAAACGTCAAGGTCTAACAGATAGTTGATGCTTTTCGAGGCCGGATCCGGAATTGGGCCATGTCGCAGCACAGATCCGTGACGGCCGTCGAGAGCGAGCTCCACCTGCTGCTGGGCACCCGTGACCAACGATCCGAAACCCGGATTGCAAATGGGGCCAAGCAGGGTTCCGTCGATTTTCCCTTCCCAGTCCTGCGGCTTCAGACAAGAGTGATCGACAAAGCGGTCTACATAGCGGAGTCCGATTCGCTGTATCAGCGACGGCGACAAGTCCGTTGCGATGGCGCCTAGGAGCATGTCGAGCGGGCGCCGCATGCTGATACTCCATCGCTTGTAGTCGGCAACTTGCCAGATCACGCTGCCTGGAAAAACGGTCGCGCTGTGCTGGCCGTTCGCCGACGCGATCTGCCAACCTCTCGTCTCGTCGCCCGACCAGGATGCACCCCCGGCATTCAAGTTGATTTCCATGGTGTTTTGAGTGGCGGGCTGAATGCTGGTGAAATCGATGCCCAGCGACTCAGAGAGGGAGTTTCGGACGCGCTCGGCAGTCTCAACAGGCACACCAATGCTCTCAGCCGTGAATCTGACCTCGCAGATGGCGACCTCCAGGGGCGCGTTCGCGAGCAGTGTCGTGTCAGCCGACGGGAGACCCCCAAGGGGTGCGTCGCTGATAGCGAAGGGTTGGGAAGTGTCAGACATCATGCCTCATCATGACATGCACTTTAGATGCACTCACCGACATTCGCCATACCGGGATGTGATTTGCATCATAATCCCTCCAGGACAATTGCCGTGCGGTGCAGTATCTGCATCGGTTTCCTCAGCACTTTCCGCTGCTGCGCACGTTTCGGCGACTGGGTCGATCATTCACTCGTTGTCCGGGCCGGATGCAGTTCAGAAGACTGAAACGCCGTCCGGGCTCTGATTGGTGCGCTCACGCCCCAACACAAGCTCGGAACGTGTTCTGAACTTTGACCGACCATCTGATCGTGCGCCGGGCCGTTGGTTGGCTTCTAGGCCCACAACATAACTGACATTATGGTTTGAATTCATGCAGCGTTGAGAAAGTTTCAATTTTCCATAAAACATGCTGATTTGACGCAAGAATTATTTAACTCATGAGTTCGCATAATCCGCTGCGTATTTCTTCGTGATTTCCCTACGCGTTGCCATAGATAGGTCCTTCCCTTACGTCCCCGCAGTCCCCGAAGAGGCATGCGATTTCGCGAGCGTTTCTCAAATGTGGCACGCACCCCGTTTCGCGAGCACTATAGGTGAGTCTCGTCGAATACTGTTCTTCTCCTGAGGCGGGGCGTATTCTGAGCGGAATCCCTGCCCCGGCATTGGGTCCCAGGGGAAACGGGGAAACGGCATGAACGAAATGACACTCAAAGACGAGTGGGACCGGCTTGATTCCAAGACGCGCACGTGGCTGGTGGACAATCCGGGATGCGTGATAGTGCCTCGAACCGTCACCGCCCGGATCAAACAATACGCCGCCGGGCATATCGAAGTCGACGGGCACGGGCAGATGATGCTGTCCCGTGAAGACCTCGATTTTATTCACGAAAAAGGAACGGACGTGGATGCCGTCCAAGTCAGTGAGGTCCCGTTCTTCGATGCAACGCAGCCCGGAAGCCGCGAATAGAAATCGAGGGACAGGTGGGGGTCAACTTGGGATTGGGCAGGAGCTACCACCGACCCGAGAGCCCTTCCCTGTGGCCTGGATGAGGGCGAGTCGTGACACCCGCCGCCGAGAACCACGGGTGTGCGAGTCGAAGCTTCGCGGCCCGTTCCACAAGGACGACGGAACGCTATTCATCGGGAAAGCGTTCTGTCCGGCGGTCGAAGACTGCCATGAGTGCCCGGGCTTCGGGTTCTTTGGTCATTACCAAGGTTGGGTCGACCCGACCGATAAGACAGTCAACAGCCGCATCTTCACTTCGTGACGTAGGCGTGCACCGGCTGGAAGCCTGCTGGCGGCCGCCCCGTCGCGGGGCGGCCGCCAGTTTCAGTGCTCCTGAAGGCGCTAGCTAGTGCTCAGTCCCAGCCGCAGCAGCCTTCTTGGCGCTCTTTTCGGCGTCCTTCTCGGCGCGCAGAGCCTCCGCCTCGTGCTGCTCCTCGGCCTTTTCCTGATGGATGACCTCTGCCAGGAGCTTCTCCATCTCTTTGGCCACGCCGGCGGCTGAGGCCGGGTTCTGGCCGGTCACCAGCCGGTCGTCGACTACGACCATTTCCTCAAAGACACCAGCGGAGACATGGGTGGCACCCTGCTCCTCAAGCCGGTCTGCCAGAAAGAACGGGATGACCTTGTCCTTCCCTGCGGCAACCTCCTCGTCGTTGGTGAAGGCAGCGACCTTCCTGCCCTCGACCAGCCGAAAGCCGTTGGCCAACTCGGCCTTAAGCAGTCCGGCCGGCCCGTGACAGACAGCGCCCACCACGCCGCCGGCGTTGTAGACGCTGGCTACGAGGTTCTGCAGGCCTTCGCTGTCCGGGAAGTCCCACATGGTGCCG
This sequence comes from Pseudarthrobacter humi, assembly GCF_024294965.1. Taxonomy (NCBI): domain Bacteria; kingdom Bacillati; phylum Actinomycetota; class Actinomycetes; order Micrococcales; family Micrococcaceae; genus Pseudarthrobacter; species Pseudarthrobacter humi. Next base: position 48,930 of record NZ_JANCLV010000020.1, on the reverse strand, counting down.
TGGCCTCCCACGAGGAAGACGGCGTCGTACTGGTCGGGATCCACGACGTCAACGCGGGCAGTGTTGTAGAGACCGGCGCGCGTGGTCTCGTCCTCCGTGAAGGCAACCTGGATGGGATCTTTTGAGTCCACCTCGTCGCGCGGGGGCTGGCCACCCTTGATGGAGGCAAAGTCGACGAAATGCCCGGAATCCTTGAAGACCTTCCAGGGATGTGCAGCCTCGGCTACGTTGTACCCGGTCTTCTCTCCGGTATCGCCGATCTCGGAAACGCTGGTCAGTACCATGAGGATTTTCTTCATGAAGTGCTCCTTCCGTCCAGCTTCCACCCTACGCCCAGCCCAATTCGGGCCCTCCGCGTTTTCGAAGGCAAGGGCTTTGTTGTACCGGCTGACAGCTCCTCCGTCAGAGCTTGTCCGTCCTGTCATCTCCCTTGTGCCCGCCGCGCAGGTTTTCCTGGACCTTGCCGAAGAGGTCCTTGATGGTGGACTCGGTATTGGTGAGCATGTCCGGCTGCAGGTAGACGTGCTGACTCCCCGGGAGGCTGTAGCTGGACTGCAGGCCGCCACTTCCTTCGACGCCCTGCAGGGCGATGGTCACGCCGCCTTCCTTGCGTGCAATGGCCGCGATTTTTCCGAACACCAGCGTGAATTCGTCTGGCTCAAAACTGACGGTCTGACCCACGTGGGTCCTGTTGAGTTCGCTGGCCGGGGTGGCTTTTTCGTTGCCAGTTCCTGAGTAGTTCATCATGTGCTCCCTGAGGTGGTTGGCGACTTACGCCAGCAGTCTAGCCCGCCCCAATGTCGCGGTACATGGCCCTACTGGATGCCTGCACAAAGGGGTGCGGCAACCGTGGTCACATCCTCCATTGAGCAGACCCTTGCCCTTCGGGTTGGATGAATTGGACCGGCATACCTGACCGGCACCCGATCTTTAAGGACCAACCGTGACTTCGACGACGAATCGCGCCAATGGCTGGACGCAGACTCTTCCAGGTCTGCGAAGACCTCGAAATCCCTTGGAGCAAGCAGTGGCCGAGACCTGCCCAGACGACTGCCATTACTGCTCAGGCCCGGAGACAGACTGAACCCAGCCACAGGTTGGGCACCGGCCGCCAGCCCTGCGAGACTGGTCCTGAAGCCGACGTCGATCTGCCAGGAGCCACCGCATGACTCTCGAGAACAGCACTTCAGCCAGCCCAAATCGCATCACCGAACTGTTCGGCACGGACGTTCCGGTGGTGCTGGGCCCCTTCGGTGGCGTCTCTTCCGTGGAGCTGACGGCAGCCGTGAGCGACGGCGGCGGGCTGGGTTCCTACGGCCTCTACGGTTACGGCGCCGACGCCATTCGGAACACGGCAGCCGAGCTCAAGAAGGCAACGGCGAAGCCGTTCGCCCTCAACCTCTGGATTCCCACCGGCGACGAAACCACCTCGCTCCCCCAGCCGGATTTCGACCACTACGTCGGGACCCTGAAGCCGTACTTTGATGAACTGGGCCTGCCGGTTCCCCTCATGCCGGACCGCTACCTGCCTGACTACGACGAGCAGGTGGAGGCAACCCTGGAGGCGGGTCCCGCCGTCGTCAGCTTTGTGTTCGGTGTGCCCGCGCCGGAACTGGTTGAGGCGGCGCACCGGCGTGGAATCGTGGTGGTGGGAACCGCCACCACGGTCGCGGAAGCCGTTGCCCTGGAAGCAGGCGGCGTGGATGCCGTGGTTGCCAGCGGCATGGAATCCGGCGGCCACCGCGTCTCGTTCCTGAAGCCCGCGGAGGAGTCCCTGATCGGAACCTTTGCACTTGTTCCGCAGGTGGTTGACGCCGTCGGCATTCCGGTCATCGCCGCCGGCGGCATTGCGGACCGCCGCGGCTACGCTGCTGCACGAGCCCTCGGCGCCGACGCGGTCCAGGTGGGCTCGGCGTTCCTGGCCACCCGCGAATCCGCGGCTGTGCCGGCCTACCGGGCCATCCTCCACAGCCGGGCCCCGCGGGAAACAGTGCTGACACGAGCCCTCAGCGGACGGCTTGCCCGCGGCATCCCCAACCGCATCATCGCCGAACTGTCAGAACTGAACACAGCCCCGTTCCCTGTCCAGAACTGGCTCACCGGCCGCTTCCGCCCGGAGGCAGCCGCCCACGGAAACACGGAGCTTATGTCGCTGTGGGCGGGGCAGGCCACACCGCTGATCCGGCATGATTCCGCCACTGATGTCCTGGCGGAACTGCTCGCCGGCGGGCCGGCTTTGTAAGCTCGATACATCCGCGGTTATCCCAGCCATCGAATGTGGGACGATCGCCCGTTGACACCGGAGGCAACCTTGACCAAAAAGACCGGCAAACCCAAGAGCAAGAGCAAGAACAAGAACAAGGACCGGCGGCACCTCAAGGCTGTTCCCTCGGCCCCCAAGATGCCGCTGCAGCTGGTCCTGAACCACCGGGTGATTGACTCGATGGCTGTCGAGTTTCTTCAATGGAACGCGGCTGAAGCCCCGGACCCGGCTGATGCCTTCGAGTCCCTCGAACTGGTCAAGCTTTTCCTCACGGCGCAGCACGCCATCAACGGTTCGAGTTCGGCCACCGCTATCGACAGCGAAGGCGTGGAGCAGGCGGCCGGAGCCATCGCGGCGTCGTTGGACCCGGACGACATGGATGAGGCCTTCGACGACATCTACTTCGCCCTTCACTCGTACATCCATTTCCTGAAAGGGACCGGCCGCTGGAGCGGCACGGACGCCGATTTCGAGGAACTCCATACAGCGCTCGGAAACGGTATCGCCGCCGCTGTCCCGCAATTGCCGGTTATCCAGGTACCTGACCTCAGCGACGACCACCAGGAGGCTGCGTTCAGTGCCATGCCGCTGATCCAGCATGCCACCGCCCTGCTGGACTGGATCGGAACCGGCAAGGAAATCACCAGCACGGGTGCCCTGCGGCTTAAGGACATCGAGCCGGCAGCTGCTGCCGTAGGAGTACATGCCCGCGGAAAGCGGGCCGCGAGCCGGACCCTCCCACTTTTCGATTTGGAAACTGCCGAGAGCCGGCCCAAAACGTTGCTGGAAGTCGGAACCATGCACGACGTACCGGTGCTCCGCGAGATCTGGTCAGCCATGGTGGGGGCAAATCTGATCAGGCTCGGATCCACCAAAGCCGTTCCCGGCCCGGAAGTGGCCGCCTGGAACAGCACGAATACCAAGGAACGGCTGGACATCCGCCGGATGCTGTCGGTGGTCCTTTTGGTCGGAGTGCTCACCGACGAGGACCAGGTGTGGGACCAGGACGCGGTAGCCGGGACCCTGCTGGCCGTCCTCACCTATGGCACCACCGATGAACCGATGCCCGTGGCGGAACTCGAACGGATGGCGTCGCCGGACCTTGAGGGCGCCTTGCTCAGGGACGCAGACCTTGAAGACGTAGACCTTGAAGACACGGAAGTCGAAGAAACGGGCCTCGAAGAGATCTACGCGTCGTTCGCGGCCCTGCAGGCACAGCAGAAGCTGACCCTTCTCGCCGAACTCGGATTGGTGGAGGCGGCGACCGATTACCGCGTTCCCCCGGTCGCCATCCAGTGCCTCGACCTGGCCCTGGGTTTCTTGAAGTTGCCAGCCGCACCATCCGAAACGACAGAATATCCGTCCAACGTGATTGCGCTGCACGGACCGTCACACACCGGTGGCCCGCGCAAAGGCCGGTAGAATCTGGATCCGTGCGCACCAACCACGCCCGGCCACCCTTCCATTTCCTTCGCGCCGCGTCCCTGTCCACGGGAATCCTGACACTTGCCGCAGGCGCCCACGTGGCCGGCGGCGGCGACCTTCCCGCCCCAGGCATCATGCTGGCCGTGCTCGCACTGACAGTCCTGGCAGCCACCTCCGCCACGAGGCTGCGGCTCAATTTTCCGGCTCTGCTCGGCGTCCTCGGCGCGGGCCAGTTCATCCTGCACGAAGCCTTCACGGCTTTCAGTTCCTCAGGTACCGCTGTGAGCACTGCTGCCCCCGGGCTCCATAACGCCCACCTGTCCGGCGCCGCCGCCATCGCGGCCGTCGGCCACGTCCACGTCCACGATCCCGGATCCGCGGGCATCCTGATGCTCCTGACCCACGCACTCGCCACCGCCGCGTGCGCCCTCCTGCTTGCCAAGGGCGAGGCCGCGCTGTGGGCACTGGCCGCGTGGCTGAGGCCCCTCGTCCGGCTCCCCGAAGCAGTGACGCCCGACGCCGGCACACCGCGTGCGGCGCCCGGCCCGCCAGCGGTTCTCCCCCTCCGCCCCTGGCGGAACCTCAGGCAACACAGCCGACGCGGCCCGCCTTCCGCCGTCGTGCTTTCCTGACCCCGCCCGCACCGCACTTCCGCAGGCCGCGGGCCCCATCCCGTACTTCCGCACGCCCCCACCCGGCGTGCGTCCGAAAGGCAACCCCATGACCACCACCTTCCTTCGCCGCACCCTCACCGCTGCGGCAGCCACCGGCGGCGCAGCTGTCCTGATCCTGACCGCAGCAGCAGGGGCGTCCGCCCACGTCGGCGTCAAGCCGGACAAGACTGACGCCAACTCGTATGCCCTGCTGACCTTCGGCATTCCGCACGGCTGCGAGGAGTCCGGCACCATCAAGGTGACCATCACCTTGCCGGCCGAACTCAACGACGCCCAGCCCACGGTGAACCCCAACTGGACCGTGGAAAAGGTGACCGAACAGCTCGCCGAGCCGAAAAAACTGGCCGACGGCTCGTCCATCACCAAGCGCACCAGCCAGATTGTGTACACGGCAAAAGCCCCGCTGGAGCATGAGCTTCGCGATGCCCTGGTGCTGTCGGTCAAGCTGCCTGACGCGGCCGGCTCCACGCTGTACTTCCCCACGCTGCAGTCGTGCGAAACGGGGCAGACTGATTGGTCGGAGATCGCCAAGGACGGCCAGGACCCGCATTCGCTGAAGGCGCCGGCGCCGTCCATCACCATCACCGAGCCGGCCAGCGCGGACGGCCACGGCGCTGCTTCCGCGGCGCACACCACCGAAACCCCGGCCACCGAGCAAGCAGCCGCCGTGACTGACAGCGGGGCGGACGCCCGCAGCTGGGCGGGGCTTGCCGCAGGTCTCGGCGGACTCGCCCTGGGCGGAGTTGCCTTCGCACGCAGCGGCTCGAAGCCCCGGCAGGACTCCGCCACGTAACATCGCGGGATTTGATGCCCGGATGATCACGATCCGGGCATCAAATCCTCCCGACGGCCCGTGGCATCGTTGACTCCAGCCACACGGGCCGCAACTGTTATGGCATGAGCTCTCAGCGAATGTCACGGGTGTTTGTTTCTACGACGGCGGTCGCGGCGGCGGCGCTGATGCTCACCGCCTGCGGACCGAGCCAGCCGCAGACGCAGGGGACGACGACGCCGGGGACCACCTCCGCCAGCCCGTCCACCACGCCGGCGTCTCCGGGCGCGTCCCAGTCGCCGTCGTCGTCCGGCACCACCCAGGCCGGTCCCGGGCTCTGCAAAGCGGCCACGCTGTCCGCGGCCACCGATGCGTCCGGCGGGGGCGCGGCGGGCAGCGTCTACATGAAACTGAACCTCACGAATACGGGCACGGCGCCCTGCCTGCTCAAGGGCTACCCGGGGGTGTCGCTGACCGCCAACGCCGACGGCGCACCGATCGGCGCGGCGGCGACCCGCGACGAAACCACCCCCATCGCGGACGTCCTGCTGGCGCCGGGCCAGGCCGGAACCGCCGTGCTCCGGTACACCCAGGCCGCGAATTACAGCGACTGCGCGCTGACGGACGCGGCCGGTTACCGCATCTACCCGCCGGAGGACACGGCATCCTTGTTCCTGCCGCAGCCCACCAGCGCGTGCAGCAACGCGAACATCGCCCTCCTGAGCGTCGGGGCGTTCCAGCCCGCCTGATGCTCTGCGCCCGACGATCTGCGCCCGACGATCTGGGCCTGACGCGGCGTGATAAGTACACTTAGCTTCCATGACGTCGCTCTGGTTGGACCGCGGGCAATCCTTCAGCACTGACACGTTCGAGACTGACACGTTCGAGGCAGGCAGCAGCTACGACACCGTGGTGGCAGGAGCCGGGCTGACGGGGCTGGTCACCGCGCTTCTGTTGGCCCGGTCCGGGCAGCGGGTCCTGGTCCTGGAGGCCTGGTTTCCCGGGGCTGTGACCACCGGAAAAACAACGGCGAAAGTGAGCCTGCTGCAGGGGACCGTCCTGGCTGCCCTGGCCAGGCAGTATGCGCAGAAGCAGGTTGGGGCCTATGTAGAAGCCAACCGGGAGGGGCAGTCGTGGTTGCTCCGCTATCTCGACGATCACCACGTGCCGTATCAGCGCCGTGATGCCTACACGTACGCCACCACCGCCCAGGGGACGGAGCGGCTGCTCGAGGAACTCGGCGCGGCGACCACCGCCGGCCTGGACGTCGAGTACGTCCGCGATGCACGCCTCCCCTTCCCTGTCCAGGGCGCCCTGCTCCTGACCAATCAGGCCCAGATCAATCCCATGGACGTCCTGGGGGCCTTACTCGGGGACGTCCGCGCCCGCGGCGGGAGCGTGGTGGGCGGAACCCGGCTGCGGAATGTCTCCGGGAGCGGGCCGTTAACTGTCCACACCGACCAGGGCACCGTCACCGCCAACAACGTTGTTCTCGCCACCGGAATCCCCGTCCTGGACCGCGGGCTCTACTTCACCAAGCTCAAGCCCTTACGTTCCTACGCCGCGGCCCTGGAGCTGCCTGCCGGAGTCACCGCGCCGCCCGGAATGTACCTCTCGGCCGAGGAACCCACCCACTCCTTGCGGGATTATGCGGCTGACGGCCGTCAGTTCCTGCTGGTGGGCGGGCACGGGCATCAGGTGGGGCGGACTGAATCGGAAAAGTCCCATCTGTCTGGCCTCTTGGACTGGGCTACAGGACACTTCCCGGGTGCGGTAACCACCCACACGTGGTCGGCCCAGGACTACCAGGCCACCAACCTCATGCCCTTCTTCGGCAGACTGCCACGGGGCCGGGGCCACATCTTCTTCGGTACCGGTTACAACAAGTGGGGCATGACCAACGCGGTGGCCGCCGCCCTTGGCATCTCCGCGGACATCCTCGGCGGCAGCCTCCGCTGGGCCAACACGATCCATCACCGCGTGACGTCTCCGGGCGGGGCAATGGCCGCCGTCGCCGTCAACGCCGGAGTGGCTGCGCGGCTGGCCACCGACTGGGGGAAGCTGGCGGTTGGCAAGTCGGTGAGTGGCAGGCCGGTGGTTGAGCCTGCCGTTGAGCCTGCCGAAACCGGGGTGCCGACGGGCCCACCCCCCGGAGGTCCCGTACCGGCCGACGGCGACGCGATGGTTTACCGCGACGGCGCGCGGCCGGCCGCGGTCTCCACGGTGGACGGCACCACGTGCAGGCTCTCCGCCGTCTGCACCCATCTGGGCGGGATTGTCCACTGGAACGACAGCGAGCTGACCTGGGACTGCCCGCTCCACGGCTCGCGCTTCGGCCCCGACGGCAAGCTCCTCGAAGGACCCGCCACCAACGATCTTCCCAGGCTTGAGCAGGGTTGATCCGCGCCTCCGGCGGTGCCGGCAATACTGTCGGTGGGGTAGGGCATGATGGAGGAATGCAGGAGGATCAGCCAGCGGAAGCGGGCCACGCAGCCCGCCCGGCCGGGCGCAAAGAGGAACCCATGGGCCGTTTCAGCCGGCCCACCCGGGACTGGTTCCTGGGCGCGTTCGCGGAGCCCACCCCTGCCCAGACCGGCGCCTGGAACGCGATCTCGTCCGGCTCGCATGCGCTGGTGGTGGCACCCACCGGGTCCGGCAAGACGCTCGCGGCGTTCCTCTGGGCTTTGGATCGTTTGCTTGTTGAGGCTCCTTCCCCCGGTCCGGAACCGGGTGACGCTGTATTGCCGGGCATGGATGCTGTATCGGTCAAAGGGGCGGTGAAAGGGCAAGCCAAAGGACGGCGCCCCCGCCCGCCCAAACGCAAGACCCGCGTCCTGTACATCTCGCCGCTGAAAGCCCTCGGTGTGGATGTGGAACGCAACCTCCGCTCGCCGCTGATCGGGATCACCCAGACTGCCAAGCGGCTGGGACTTCCGGCGCCCCTGATCACCGTGGGGGTCCGGTCCGGTGACACCACGACGGCGGACCGTCGCGCGCTGCTCAGCAACCCGCCGGACATCCTCATCACCACACCGGAATCTCTGTTCCTGATGCTCACCTCCAGGGCGCGTGAGACCCTCACCGAGGTGGACACCATCATCGTTGACGAGGTCCACGCCGTCGCCGGAACCAAGCGTGGCGCGCACCTGGCGGTCTCGCTGGAACGGCTGGATGCACTGCTTGCCAAGCCCGCCCAGCGGATCGGGCTCTCCGCAACGGTGGAGCCCCGCGAGTTGGTGGCCCAGTTCCTGGCCGGTGCTGCGCCGGTGGAAATCGTGGCCCCGCCGTCACGGAAAAACTGGGACCTCACCGTATCCGTCCCGGTGGAGGACATGTCCGACCTCCCGGGCGCCGCTGGCGCCTTCGATTCCGGTCCGGCATCCGGGCTGCAGCCCCAGGCCTCGATCTGGCCCCACGTGGAGGAAAAGATCGTTGACCTGGTGCTGGCCAACCAGTCCACCATCGTCTTCGCCAACTCCCGTCGCCTGGCTGAACGGCTCACCGCGCGGCTCAACGAGATCTACGCCGAACGGCAACTGATCGCGGTCGGCGGCGGCTGGGACTCGTCTGACGCCGGTGCCGCAGATCCAGGTTTTCCGTCCAGCGACGGGGTATTCAGTCCTGCCTTCAGTCCTGCCTTCACCCCGGCTTCCACGCCTGCGTCCACCGCGACGCCGGCCCACATGATGGCGCAGGCCGGCAGCACGGCGGGAGCCGATCCTTTGCTGGCCCGCGCCCACCACGGCTCGGTTTCCAAGGACCAGCGGGCGCTCATTGAGGACGATCTCAAGTCCGGCCGGCTGCGCTGCGTCGTGGCCACTTCGTCCCTGGAACTCGGCATCGACATGGGCGCTGTGGACCTCGTGGTGCAGGTGGAATCACCGCCGTCGGTGGCCAGCGGGCTCCAACGTGTGGGCCGTGCCGGGCACCAGGTGGGGGAAATTTCGCAGGGAGTGCTGTTTCCCAAGCACCGCGCAGACCTGGTGCACACGGCCATCACTGTGGAGCGGATGCTCGAAGGGAAGATCGAGCGGCTCTTTGTGCCGGCCAATCCGTTGGACATCCTGGCCCAGCAGACCGTCGCGGCCACCGCCCTGGGCAGCATCGATGTGGAGGAATGGTTCGCCACCGTCCGGCGGTCCGCCCCGTTCGCGTCCCTCCCCCGGTCCGCCTACGAGGCAACCCTTGACCTGCTGGCCGGCCGGTACCCGTCCGATGAATTCGCGGAACTGCGGCCCCGGATCATCTGGGACCGGAACGCCGGCACCATCGAAGGCAGGCCCGGGGCCCAGCGGCTTGCCGTGACGTCCGGCGGCACCATCCCGGACCGTGGCCTTTTCGGTGTCTACATCATCGGCACGGAGGTGGAGGGCTCCGGCACGCCGGGCTCGGACGGCAAACCCGCCGCGTCACCGGCAAAAGGCGGCCGCCGCGTGGGCGAGCTGGACGAGGAAATGGTCTACGAGTCCCGGGTGGGTGACATTTTTGCGCTGGGCGCCACCAGCTGGAAGATCGAGGACATCACCCACGACCGCGTCCTGGTCTCCCCCGCCTTCGGCCAGCCGGGCAAACTCCCCTTCTGGAAGGGGGACTCGCTGGGGCGGCCCGTTGACCTGGGCCGCGCGCTGGGCGCCTTCGTGCGTGAACTGTCCGCGTCCGACGTCGGCCCTGCCACCGAACGCTGCAAGGCCAGCGGGCTGGATGAATTCGCCGCGAACAACCTGATCCAGTACCTCAGTGAACAGAAGCTCGCCACCGAGGTGGTCCCCTGCGACACCACGCTGGTGGTGGAGCGCTTCCACGACGAACTGGGCGACTGGCGGGTGATCCTGCACAGCCCGTTCGGGATGCCGGTGCACGCTCCCTGGGCACTCGCCGTCGGGCAGCGCCTGCAGCAGCGGTACGGCCTGGATGGGTCTGCGATGGCCGCCGATGACGGAATTGTGCTCCGTGTCCCCATGATGGAGGACGAACCGCCCGGGGCGGAGCTTTTCCTGTTTGATCCCGACGAGCTGGAGCAGATTGTCACCGCCGAGGTGGGCGGCAGCGCACTGTTCGCCTCGCGTTTCCGGGAGTGTGCCGCGCGTGCGCTGCTGCTTCCGCGGCAAACCCCCGGCAAGCGGCAGCCGCTCTGGCAGCAGCGCCAGCGGTCGGCACAGCTGCTCGACGTCGCCCGGAAATACCCCACGTTCCCCATCGTGCTGGAAACCGTCCGTGAATGCCTGCAGGACGTGTACGATCTTCCGGCCCTGAAGGACATTGCGGCCTCGGTGGAACGCCGCGAACTCAGGATCGTGCAGACCACCACGCAGCAGCCGTCGCCGTTCGCCAAGTCCTTGCTGTTCGGGTACGTGGCCCAGTTCCTGTATGAAGGGGACTCGCCCCTGGCCGAGCGTCGGGCCGCAGCCCTGGCCCTGGACTCGACGCTCCTGAACGAGCTGCTCGGCCGCGTTGAGCTCCGCGAACTGCTCGACGCCAAGGTCATCGAGGCCACCGAGCTTGAACTCCAGCGCCTTGCGCCGGACCGCCGGGCCCGCGGCGTGGAAGGAGTCGCCGACCTGCTCAGGTTGCTGGGTCCGCTGACGCCGGAAGAGGTCGCCGCCCGCCTGGAGGCCGAGCCACTGCCGGCGGTGGAGCCTGCCCAAACCCCGGAGCCCACCGGAACTCCGGTGGTTGGGCCTGTCGAAACCCCGGATGCCGACACTCCGCTGGCCACGACGCACCTGACCGCACTGCTGCGGGCCAACCGGGCCATAAGAGTCAACATCGGCGGGGCCGAACGCTACGCCGCGGTCGAGGATGCCGCCCGGCTTCGTGATGCCATCGGCGTTCCGCTTCCCATGGGCGTTCCCCTGGCCTTCATCGAACCGGTTGCAGACCCCCTGGGCGACCTGGTTTCCCGGTACGCGCGTACTCACGGACCGTTCACGTCGGCGGAAGCCGCGGCCCGGTTGGGGCTCGGCGTCGCCGTGGTCGGCACCGCGCTGAAACGGCTCGCCGCGGACGGCAGGGTGGTGGAAGGCGAGTTCCGGCCACACGCCGCTCCAGCGGAACAGGCGGCCAGCCATGGGCCACCGGACGAGACACCGGTTGAGGATGTCCAAACGGGTCAGCCGCTCGCGGCAGAGCCCCCTCAGACGCATCTTGCCGCCCCTACCACCAGCGAATGGTGCGACGCCGAAGTGCTCCGCAAGCTCCGGCGTCGTTCGCTCGCAGCACTGCGCGCCGAAGTGGAACCGGTGGACGCCGCCGCCTATGGGCGCTTCCTGCCGGCCTGGCAGCATGTCCGCACTCCGGGAACCGGGCGCGGGCAGCCGTCACTGCGGGGGTTGGACGGTATTGTCACCGCGATCGACCAGCTTTCCGGCGTACCCGTACCGGCTTCGGCGTGGGAGCCGCTGGTCCTGGCCAGCAGAGTTTCGAACTACCAGCCCGCCATGCTCGACGAGCTTATGGCCGCCGGCGAGGTCCTCTGGTCCGGGGCGGGAGCGCTGCCTGGAAACGACGGCTGGGTCAGCCTCCACCTGGCCGATTCCGCCGAACTGACGCTGAATCCGGCCGTCGAATACGAACCCGGCGACGCGCAGCAACGCCTGCTTGACCACCTGAGGAACAACGGCGGCGGTTACTTCTTCCGCCAGCTGAAGGACGTGGCCGGTGGCATGGACTCGGTGCTTAGCGACCAGGAAGTAGTGTCCGCGCTGTGGGATCTGGCATGGGCTGGCCGCATCACAGGCGACACTTTCGCCCCGGTCCGCGCGCTCATCGCCGGCGGCCACACAGCGCACCGCCAAGTGGCCCGCCCGCCCCGCGCCCGTGCCCCCAGGCTGAGCCGGCTCGGCCGCTCGCACGGCACCGGCCTCCTGGGATCGCCCGGGCTTGCCTCCACTGGGCTGGGTTCCCCTGCGCTGGGCGGCGGACGGTACGGCTCGTTGTCGGGCACGGCGGCCACACCTCCGCTGGCCGCGGGGCGTTGGTCTGCCCTGCCCTCGCCCGAGCTGGACGCCACCATCCACGCCCGCGCCACGGCTGAGCTGTTGCTGGACCGGTATGGCGTGGTGACCCGGGGATCGGTCATGGCGGAGCAGATCCTGGGCGGGTTCGGCCTGATGTACAAGGTGCTGGCCCGGCTTGAAGAGGCCGGACGCTGCCGCCGCGGGTACTTCATCGAGCACCTCGGGGCCGCCCAGTTCGCTGTCCCCGCAACCGTGGACCGGCTGCGCTCCTATGCCGAGGACACCCAGCTGGCCAAGCCCGAACCAATGGCGCTGGCCCTTGCGGCCACGGATCCCGCCAACCCCTATGGGGCTGCTTTGTCCTGGCCTGCCCTCGACGTGGAGGCAGGAACGGGCCACCGGCCTGGGCGGAAAGCCGGGGCGCTGGTGGTCTTGGTGGACGGTGCCCTGGTCCTCTACGTGGAACGGGGCGGGAAAACGCTGCTGGCCTTCAGCGACGACGCGGCCGTGCTGTCCGCCGCTGGGGCAGCCTTGGTCAGTGTGGTCACCCGGGGAGCGGTGGACAAGCTCATTATGGAAAAGGTCAACGGCCACGGCATCCTGGACACACCGGTGGCGGCCGCACTCGCGGCCGCCGGGGCATACTCAACGCCCAAGGGTCTGAGGATCCGTGCCTGAGGGCGACTCCGTCTGGCGGGCGGCCGCCGAGCTCCACCAGGCCTTGGCCGGGCAGACGCTGACGGCATCGGACTTCCGCGTGCCGAGGTTCGCCACGCTTAACCTGGCCGGCTGGACCGTGGCGGAGGTGGTCCCCCGGGGCAAGCACCTGCTGATGCGCGTGGTGGGACCGGACGGGAATGGACCGAACGAGCGGAAACTCACCATCCATTCGCACCTGAAGATGGAAGGCACCTGGCAGGTCTATCCGCCGGGAGGGCGCTGGCGGAAGCCTGGATTCACCGCCCGGTGCGTTCTGCGCACGGCGGCAGCGGACGCCGTCGGATTCTCCCTGGGCATCGTGGAGGTGGTCCGCACCGCGGACGAGGACACCATAGTGGGCCACCTGGGCCCGGACCTGCTGGGTCCGGACTGGGACCCGGCCGAGGCAGAGCAGCGGATCCGCGCGGCACCCGACGTACCCATCGGCGTCGCCCTGCTGGACCAGCGCAACCTGGCGGGCATCGGCAACATCTATCGCTGCGAGGCCTGCTTCCTGTCCGGGGTGCACCCAGCGACTCCGGTCTCAGCTGTCCACGACGTCCGGACCCTGGTGACCGATGCCAAGCAGCTGTTGGAAGCCAACCTGGGCCCGGCACGCCGAGTGACCGTCCTCAACCCGCGAGGCATGCCCGTGGGACGGAGGGCGGGCCGCCCGGGCTACTGGGTTTACCGGCGCGAACACCAGCCGTGCCTGAAATGCCGGGCCCCCATCCGCCGCGGCGTGCTGGGCAAACCCAACGGCGAGGAGGAACGGGACATCTACTTCTGCCCGCAGTGCCAGCCGGTCCTGCCCTGAGGTACCTAGGAAGTCCGGGCAAGGGGTTCGACAGGGGCCGGCTCGAGGACGGCAGTGACCGACGGAAGCGCTGCGGGCACCATAAACCGCGGAAGCAACAGCTGGACCAAGGGCCCGATGGCGAGGGCGTAGACCACCGTGCCCACGCCCACGGAACCGCCCAGCAGCCAGCCGACTCCCAGCACCACCACTTCGATCAGGGTGCGCGAGACCCGCACGGACCAGCCGGTGCGCCGCGCCAGCCCGGTCATCAGGCCATCCCTGGCCCCCGGACCGAACCGTGCGCCGATGTAGCAGGCGGACGCGATGCCGTTCAGCAGCACGGCACCGGCAAGCATGCCGATCTGGCCGCCAAGATGCGAGAACGCAGGGATCAACGCGAGGCCGATGTCAGCGAAAACGCCCACCAGCACGGCGTTGCAGAGCGTGCCGAACCCTGGCCACTGCCGGAGCGGGATCCAGAGGAGCAGCACCAGGAAACTCACAATGATGACCACTGCCCCGATGCTCAGCCCAGTCCGGCCGGCCACTCCCTGATGGAAAACATCCCACGGATCCAGTCCAAGTCCGGCACGAATGAACATGGCCAGGGAGATGCCGTACATGGCGAGGCCGGTAAAGAGCTGGAGTAGTCTGCGAGTCAACATAACGACCACTCTGACAGATAACTGGCATTGAATTACATAGCCAGTCTGAGATACTGGCATCATGTCCCCCTCACTGAACCCGCCTGCGCTGGCCCGTCTCCTGGGTGAGTGGAACCTCGGCGTCGCTCCGGCCTACCGCGAGCTGGCCGACGTCGTCCGCCTCCTGGTCCTGGACGGCCGGGTGGCCCTTGACACGGCACTGCCCAGCGAGCGGTCACTGTCTGAGGCGCTGGGCGTCAGCCGCACCACCGTCACAGCCGCCTACGGCCACCTCCGCGAGCAGGGTTTCCTCAGCAGCGGGCAGGGCAGCAGGGGCCGGACCCGGATTCCGCGCCTGACGGCGTTGGGTGCCACGGTGCTCACGGAGCCGGGCCTTACAACCGCGGGGCGGACGCCCGGAACAACGTCTCCCGGGCTCGCGGCACCGGAGGGTCTGCTTGACCTCGCCTACGCGTCGCTGCCCGCCAGCGGCGAGGTGGTACATCGCGCGTTCGCGGCAGCCCTCACCGAACTTCCCGCCCTGCTGCCGGGATTCGGCTACGACGCCATGGGTCTGCTCCCCCTGCGCGAAGCCGTGGCAGCGCGTTATACGGCGGCCGGCGTGCCGACCACTGCCGAACAGATCCTGGTGACCTCGGGCGCGCAGCACGCCCTGAACATCATCATCCGCGCCGTGGCGGGCCGGCAGGACAGGGTGCTGGTGGAACACCCCAGCTATCCGAACGCCCTGGATGCCATCCGGGCGGCCGGGTGCCGCCCCCTCCCGGTGGCATTCACCACAGCACACGGCACCAGCACCACAAAGGCCGACGGCGGTCCCGCCCTGGCGTGGGACATGCACGCCCTGCAGGCCGCCATGACAGAGCAGCGTCCCAGGATGGCGTACGTGGTGCCGGACTTCCATAACCCCACCGGCCAGCTGATGCCTGATGTCCAGCGCCGCCAGCTGGTCCGGGCGGCCGTCGCTGCCGGGACGGTCCTGGTGGTGGACGAGACTCTCCGCGAGCTGAATCTCGACGGCGCCGAAACCAGTCCCGTGGCAGCCTTCGGTCCCGCCGTGGTCACCATCGGCTCGCTCAGCAAATCCCACTGGGCCGGACTTCGGACAGGCTGGATCCGCGCCTCCGAAGCCATGATCCAGCGCTTTGCGGCGGCACGGACGTCCCTGGATCTGGGCGGACCGCTGATGGAACAGTTGGCGGCCGCCCACCTTGTCCGCTCCCTCAGCGAACCCCTTCCCGCCCGACTTAGCGCCCTCCGGGACAACCGCGCCGCACTTCTGGAGCTCCTTGCCGGACACTTGCCGGACTGGGAATCGGCACGCCCGGCCGGCGGACTGTCCGTTTGGTGCAGGCTGCCAGCACCGGTTAGCACGGCGCTGACGATGATCGCTCCGGACTTTGGTATCCGGCTGGCAGCCGGGCCGCGGTTTGGCATCGGAGGCGCGTTCGAACGCTACCTCCGGGTACCTTTCACCCTGCCGCCGGACCAGCTGGAGACCGCCGTCCTGGCCCTGCGCTCAGCCCAGGACCGGCTCGACGCCGCCCCGCAGCTCCGCCGGACCCTGAAGAACGCGCCGGCACTGGCCATTGCGTGACGCGCCGGGCTTTCGGGCTTGTGGGCTTTCGGGCTCAGCTGCCGCCGGCACCGCGGCCTGCGGCCCGGCCCATCCGCTGCCTGGCCGTATGGGTCCCGGCCCCGACCGGGACATGCGCCGTCGCCTTGGCCAGCCCAAACTCCGGCATCCCGTTGTAGACAACCTCGATCCCGCCGGCCGGCACCTGGTACGTCTCATGCCAGACGCCGACGTCGCCGGTCCCGGAGAGTTCCTTCATGAATCGTCGCCACGGTTCATGGTGCGGGGACTCCCGGTCCGCGGCGAACTTCCGCAGGTGCTCGGGGCTCTCCCAGTAGCTGAGCAGGATGGTGGTGCGCCCGAACCACTGCTCACAGCCGAGCATTCCTGCCGCGGGGTCGGCGGCCAGGTGCTGGAGCATCCGCGGCATGGCCGCAGCCACCCTGCCGACGGCTCCCACCTTCCACCATCGGTTCGCCCGCATGCCGATCAGGAAGACCGTCACCGATTCACGGCCCGGGTCAGCGGTGTATCGGCCCGGAAATACCTTCTGCGCCATGGGAACTCCTTCGGTTCGCGGTTTCATAACCTTGTTTCATAACGCCGTTACGAAACAAGGTTATGAAACAATGGACTCCATGGCAAGACCCGTGGTGCATAACGATTCCCTCAGGCAGGGCCTGCTGGCCGTCACGGCCGATTTGGTAGACCGAGACGGTCCGGCACGCGTGAATCTGCGGGATGTGGCAGCGGCCGCCGGCACGTCCACCACGGCCGTCTATTCGCTGTTCGGCGGCAAATCCCAGCTGCTGACCGCCGTGGTGGACGACGGGTTCCGGTCATTCCATGACTCCCAGGCCGCAGCGGCGGCGGGCGGCCTGCAGGGACTCGGCGTGGCCTACCGTGAATGGGCCTTGGAGCACCGGGCGCTCTACCGGCTGATGTTCGGCGGCGCCCTGGCAGCCTATGTCGATTGCCAGCCAAGCCCGGATGTGGCCGCAGATGCCATGACACCCCTGATCAACGCCGTCGCCTCCGCCCAGGCGGCGGGGAGGCTGCTGCCGGCACCTGCCGAGATGGTCGCCGTCGCCATCTGGGGACAGGTCCACGGCCTGGTGAGCCTGGAACTGGCTGAAGTGGGGCCACCGGACGCAGACTGGGCTGCCGCGTATAGCGCTGCCCTTGACGCCGTCGCCCGCGGCTGGGCCGCCTGAGGCGACCTCCGGTTGGATTCCCGACGCGCCGATCCGCCCGCGACGCGCAAATTATCTGACGCAGGTGGATTTCCCGGTGCGCCAGATAATGTGCGAGTCGATATTCAGGTGCCGGGCTCAGGAGCCCTTACGCGTAGACCTTTTCGAGGAAGCGGCCCCAGGCCTCGGCGGTGGCTGACGAGTCACCGCTGCCGCTGAAGTCGTGCACGGTCATGCCCACGGGAGCGCCGAAGGCATTACGTCCGAAGAACCGGTACATCGCATCCGACGTCCGCAGGCCCAGGAAGTGCTCGCTGGAGAAGTCCACTTCCCCGGACAGCCGCCCCACGCCGTCGAGCTCCAGCTCAACAGCGGAACCCTGCGCCGCAGAATCCACGCCCAGAGCTTTCTTCAGGCGTTCGAAACCGTCCGGGGTCTGCGACGCCGCCGGAGACTGGATGTCCGTAAACACGACCGGCTTGCCGTCGAAGTGCTGCAGGTACTGGCCCAGCGTGTGCAGGTAGAACTCGGTGTGCTTGCTGGCGCCGTCGTACTGTTCGTCCCAGTTGTCGGCGAAGATCCCGCTGTGGACATAGTGCAGCCGGGCGCGGCCGCCCTCGAGCGGTTCCAGGATGTGCTCCAGCTGGTTGAACCAGCCATCCGGGCCGTCCATCCGGGAGACGAGATGGGTGGGATGCTCCTGCACGGTCTTGACGTCCGGCCACTGGTCCGTGGGGAACATCCACGCCGGCGTTCCGTTGGTCACGGCTTCCCAGACACGCTCGGGCGTGCCGGGCAGTTCGGTGTCGTACACGATCTCAAATTCGCGGTTGTCAGTCATTGTCCTGCTCCTTCGCTGAAAGGGGTTTGATGGGGGTTTTGAGCACGGGATGAAGGGCGACGACGAGCCGG
This sequence comes from Pseudarthrobacter humi, assembly GCF_024294965.1. NCBI lineage: Bacteria > Bacillati > Actinomycetota > Actinomycetes > Micrococcales > Micrococcaceae > Pseudarthrobacter > Pseudarthrobacter humi. The sequence goes on along the minus strand of NZ_JANCLV010000020.1, from coordinate 30,996 downwards.
TGCTTTCGTCCGCCGCTCGCGGCAGTGCCGCCCGGCGTCGCGGGTGAGCTGCCGCCGTCGTGATATTTGTCCACCAGGCGGGTCACGGCGACGCCGAGCTCCTCGGCAAACGCTGCCCGGTCCGCGGCCGTCCGGAAGGTGATCTCGCCGTCGATCGCGAACGTGGCGAGCTTCTGCCGGGCAGCAGCCGCGCCGGCGATCAGCTTGCCCACCTCCTGGACCATCCGGCCGGCGAGCGCCAGCAGCCAGAAGGCGGAGAACCGGTCGGAGAACCGGTGCGGATCCGGTGCCACCGACGCGAGGGCTACGGGCGAAATCAGGTACGAAGCCGCCGTCGCCTGGAGGACGCGCTCGGTGACGTTCCCCTTGCGCCGCTCCTCCACCAGCTCCACCAGCCCGTGCCGCTCGAGGGCCTTGAGGTGGTAGTTGACCTTCTGCCGCGGCAGGCCCACCTTGGCGGCAAGCTGCGTGGCCGACGCCGGCTCCGCGAGCTCCCGGAGGATGAGCGTCCGGATCGGGTCCAACGACGCTTCCGCCGCGGCCGGGTCCTCAATCACTTCGATGTCCAACATGCTTCCATCCTGCCAACCGACAACTTTTTCTGTCAAGAACTTTTTTACCGTCGGTGCCGAGGTGGCCGGATCCGTGCTCCGATTCGATGGTTCCCTGCCCGATCGATGATTCGGACCATCGTCTGCGCAGGGAACCGTCTAAACGGGCGCGGGCGGGACGGCCGCGGACGGCCGCGGACGGCCGGGGCTCCAGAACGGCCGCGGGTAGAATGGACCGGTGATGCAATCCCCCCTCCCCGTGCGCGAAGGCGTCAACGCCACCCGCCTGCGCCTCCCGGACGAGGGGCCGTGGACCACCGCCATGGACTACATGATGCACCGCTGGGGCCACATCGATCCGCAGGGCATCGAGGACAGGTTCGACGCCGGCGAGATCGTCGGCGAGGGCGGCGTCGCCCTGGACCGGGCCACCAGGCTCGAGGACCACACCTTCATCTGGTACTACCGCTCATTGCCGCCGGAGACCCGTATCCCGGTGGAAATCAGCATCCTGCACCAGGACGACCACCTCCTCGTGGTGGACAAGCCGCACTTCCTGCCAACTACCCCCGGCGGCACCTACATCCAGGAATCGGCGCTCGTCCGGCTCCGGAACCAGCTCAGCCTGCCGGACCTGATCCCCATGCACCGCCTGGACCGGATGACCGCAGGCGTGCTGCTGCTGTCCACCAACCCGGAAACCCGCGGAAATTACCAGGTGCTCTTCGAGAAGCGGCAGGTGCAGAAGGAATACGAGTGCGTCTCCGCCGCGGAGCCCGCCGCCGGACACCCCGCCGTCGACTTCCCGGTGGTGGTCCGGAACCGGATGACCAAATCCCGCAGCTATCTGCTGGCCGAAGTGATCGAGGGCGTGCCGAACGCGGAGACCCGGATCGAACGGCTGGAAACGTTCGACGGCGGCACTTCGGCAGGTGCCGCCGGCACCCGCGCGCCTGGCACCCCTGCCGTCGGCATCGGTGCCGAAACCAACCCAGCCCGCCTGGCGCGCTACCGGCTGGAGCCGCACTCCGGAAAAACGCACCAGCTGAGGGTACATATGGCCTCGCTGGGGCTGGGCATCGTGAATGACTCGTTTTATCCGGACCTGCTGGACAAGGCGCCGGACGACTACTCCAAACCGCTCCAACTGCTGGCCCGCGGCATCCGCTTTGTGGATCCCATCAGCAAAAAGCCCGTGGAGTATCGCAGCGGGCTGAATCTCAGCGAGGCTGCTCAAACACCGTCCTGAAGGCCTGCTCCATCTCGGGGCTGAACAGCACAAACTCCGCCCACTCGAGCGCGCTGGCCGGATGTGAGGCACCAAACCCCGTGACGGCGTCGTGCGCGGCCTCCGCCACCTGGCGGCCGTGCCAGCCGTACACTCCCCCGCCCACCGCGGGGAAGGCGATGGACGCCGCGCCCAGCGAGTCCGCCAGCCGCAGGCTTTCGCTGAAGCAGGAGACCAGCAGCGCCGGGTTGGTCTGCCCCACGCGCCGGTTGGGCCCAACAGTGTGGATGACCCAGAGTGCCGGCAGCCGGAATCCAGGAGTGGCGACGGCGGCTCCGGGCGCCAGCCCGTGCGGCAGGTCCGTTTCGCGCAGTTCGCGGCAGGCGGCCAGCAGTTCCGGCCCGGCAGCCCTGTGGACAGCCCCGTCCACACCGCCACCGCCCAGCAAACTGGAGTTGGCCGCGTTCACGATCGCGTCAACCGTGCGGGTGGTGATATCGCCTTGGAAGATGGTGATCCGCATGCCGCCAGTTTCCCACTTACGGCGTGCGGCTCAAAGACCCCGCATCACCGCAGCTGAGGCACGCAACCAGGCCTCGCGGGTGCCCGGCATCAGCGCCTGGTAGTTAAGCGGCCCGCCGGAGACGAGGGACTTGTCATAGGGAACGTCGAGGACTTCCCTTGTCAGCGTCTCGAAGTGGGTCCGGGTCCGGTCATGAAGCCGCAGATCGGTGTGCAGTGACGGCGCGGCCAGCAGGGTTACGGCGTTGCTGACTTTCTCCTGGTAGCCGCGTTCACGCAGCCCGTCCACGAGCCAGACCGCACTGGCCACTGTGTCTTCGCGGACCGTGGAAACGATGACCAGCTCGTCCGCCGCCGCCACAGCGGCTTCCCAGTTCGTGGACCGCATGTTGTTGCCGGTGTCCACCATGATGATCCGGTAAAACCGGCGCAGCGCCGTGTGCAGCCGGTCGAATTCACGGCTGCCGATGGTGGCGGCCCCGGCCGCGTCCTCGTCCGAGGCCAGCACATCGAACTGCGCGGATCCCTGGTAACGCACAAAGCGGTCCAGGTCCCCGATCCGGCCCAGGACGGGGTCTTCGAAGCGGTCCACTTCCCGCATCAGGTCAACGGCAGTGCCGGCATGCCCGGCCAGCGGCGCCCGCCACCCCATGGTTCCGCGCGTTTCATTGTTGTCCCAGGCGAGCGTGTACCCGCCCCGCTGGATGCCCAGCGTTGCGGCCAGGAGCAGCGTTGCCGTGGTCTTGTGCGCGCCGCCCTTGGGATTAACGACGACGACGGTCCGGGGGCCGTCCAGACGCCGCTGGACCTCTTCGACGGCGTCCAGGTGGGAGAGTTCCCGCCTGCCGGGACCGAGGCTCAGGGAATTGCGGCTGAGCCGCCGGACGGCACCCTGCCAGCCCAATTCGGCGAGCGGGGCGGGCCGGGCGGGCCTGTCGGCGAGGAAGTCCTGGAGGGTGGGAACGTCGTCGGGAATGGCTCCAGCCGGGATGGCCGCACGGGCTTGAAAATGGGCGGGAGCACGCAATGGCGCCGGGGGGACCTCGTCGGGCATGGCCGCGGGAGGGAGTGCGATGGCCATGGCGGACCTTCCTTTCTGTAGTGGCTTCCCCAGCTGTAACGGCTGCCCCATCTGTAACGACTTCCCCGCCTGCGGCTTCACTGCCCGGAGGTGCCGTGGCACCACGCCTTCCGACTCCGCCGTCATTCGCCACAGGCGCCTGCCCAGGCGGCCAAGCAGGTCGAGGAGGACCGACAGCAACCGGTACAGCAGAATGGCCAGGCCGATCACCGGCAGGGACAGCATCAGGATGGACAGGATGGAGAGCGCAGCGGCGGCCGGGTCGCCGGCGGCGATGGCCTCGCTGGCGAGCCCCGCATGCTGCCGGATGGCGTCAGCGGTCTGCTCGATGATCAGGGGGAGGCTCAGCAACATCCAGCCAAGCGCCAGGCACAGCAGCGGCACCACCGTGACCACCCAGATAGTGACGAGGCGGCGCGCGAACGTCCGGAGCTCGGCAACCCGCGGATCCACCGCGCGCCCGGGAACGAGGCTGAGCAGAACCGGGCGGATGCGGTTGAACAGGTCAGGGACACCGGCGATGTCGGCCAGGACGAAGTAGCCGTCGAAGCGCAGCGTCGGCACCAGCTGCTGGATCATCTCGAAATGCATCAGTGCCGCCGCGAGGAGGAAAAGGCCCTGCCCTGTCAGCAGGTAGGCGCCGCCCAGGGCGATCAGGCACAGGCAGTTGAAGTACAGCCCGCCAAGGTCCGTGCGGATCCTGCCAGCCCGGCCCAACCGGTAGGAGTCGGTGACGTTTGTGAAAAATGCCGGGAAGACCAGGTAAACGCCGACGCCGATCACTCCGGGCCTGGCGCCGCCGTACCGGCACGCAGTGGCATGCCCCAGTTCGTGGATCACGGCTCCCGCCGTCAGCATCGCGAAGATGCCAAGCAGCAGCGCCGGCGTGAGAAGTACCTGCTCCAGGGAAGCCAGGAAGTCGCCCTTGGCCAGCACCAGGAGGTCGACGGCGGCCAGCCCGACCAGGACGGCGGCCACCACCGGACTCCAATACAGCGGGGCCAGGACCATGGCCAGCGTGTTGACCAGCTTTTCCGGCAGCAGCGTTCCCCGCAGCCGCAGGGCCAGTAACGGGTTCGCCGTGGGCGGGGGCACGGCATCAGCGGCGTCCGTATCGGCGTCGTGAACGAGGCCCATCGGCTCCAGCCTGGTGTCGATGAGGTGAAGGAGTCCGCTGACACTGAGTTCGCGGCCGTAGGCGTCGCTGACATCGCGCGCCAGCTCATCAGCGGATTTCAGCGGCGAGACGGTGGCCATGACCAGCTGGAGAAGCTCCGACAGCTGGACAATCTGCCCGTCTCCGCGCTGCAGCAGGTAGCTGCGGTCCTTCAGGCCGGACCCCTCAACCGGTCCCAGGAAAACAAGCCCGGGTGACGGCGACCAATGCCGGACAAAGTCAGCTTCGGATGCTGTGGTCACGGTCCCCACCTAGGTTGAGCCACTAAGAACGGCGGGCATGCTCCGACGCTGAAGCATGCCCTCCGGGTTTCCTGTTGATCCAGCGGACCTACTGCTGCAGGACAATCACTTCCTGCCAGGCGGCCGAGTTCGCGATTGAACCGATCGAGGCCGCATTGATGGCGAACGACAGGTTCACGGCGATCACGGGAGCAACGTTGATGTTGAAGAACAGCGTTTCCCTCATTGGAAGCAGTTCTGCAACCTCGGCGTCGAGATCCACCGGTAATAGCGCGGTTGATGCCGTCATAGCACCTCACCTCTCTCCCCCGGGCAATCCCAGGGTCCAGATATCGGATGATAGACGGACTTAACCCTGGACTACGGCGATGTTCTGAAGCGCAGTGCTGTCTGCTAGCGCAAAGAACGAGGCAGCGTTCAGGGCCACAGACGAGTTGCTTGCGTAAACACCCGCCCAGTTCGTGTCCAGAAACAGGGTCTCCCGCGAAGGCAACAGCTCCACCTTCTGGCTTTCCAGTTCGTGAACGGTAAGTTCCTTCATCATGTCAATCACCCCCTTTCGACGTCCCGCGATCAGTCAACGCGTCGCCCCGTTGCGGCTTCGTTACTGGGCTGTTATTTTTCCGTTGTTTCGTGAAACTAATATGGTGGCAGTCTTGACTTGGGCGCCGAATAATCTTTGCCTAGGATGGTCATACCGGACAGTAATGTTCCTGGACGACGTAAATTGCAGACAAGGAAAGCAGGCGCCGATTCATGGCGGACATTGAAGGCACCATGGTCATCCGCGCGTGGGCGGAGCCTGCCCAGAACCACCGCGTACGGGCGCGCCTGATCTCCAGTCATCCTGGCCAGGACCAGGAAATTGTGGAAACGGCCGGCGATGAAGAAGAAATCATTATGGCTGTGCAGCGCTGGCTCGATGTGCTGAAAGCCTCAGAAAGCACTGCCAGCGCATAAACCGAAGTCCCCTTATCGGCTGGGCTGATTCCAGCAACCCTTCCTGAATGACAACCGGCGCCATGTGAATTGACGGGCATGTGGACCTATTCCCGGTATATAACCCCCAAAAACCCCCTCTTTCCAAATTGGCTTGACTTGATGCGCCCCAGTGCCACGATGGTTATCTGGGGTATCGCGTGTTGTCCGGTCGCTTGAAGGGGATAGGCATGACGGTGGCTCTCGCACAGGACTGGCATTTAAGCCTGCTGGGGGCCTGGCGGTTGCGCCGCGGCAGCAATACCGTGACGGTGGCCAGCCGGGAACAGCGGCTCATCGCGTGTGTGGGACTCCTGGGCTGCAGGCACCGGAGTTTCCTGGCCGGCCTGCTGTGGCCCAAAAGCAGCGAAACGCAGGCTGCCGGGAACCTGCGAACCACCGTCTGGTGCATCTCCCACGCCTTCCCGCACCTCCTCCGGACCGGCGCGGACACGCTGGAGCTTCACGAATCGGTCCGGGTCGATGTCACCGCATTGCAGCACCACGTCGCCACCCTGCAGTCGCAGCCTGAAGCCCGGATTCCTGACAGCTATCTGGACGACTTGAGCCGCGCCGACCTGCTTCCCGGCTGGTACGACGACTGGGTGGTCTTCGAACAGGAGCGGATGCGGCAGTTGCGCCTCAGCGCACTGGAGCTCATGGCACGGCAGCATCTGGCGGCCGGCGAACCCGGGGGAGCTGTCATCGCGGCATTGTCCGCTGCAAGCATCGAACCACTCAGGGAATCGGCCCATCTGCTGCTGGTCCAGGCCCATCTGGCCGCCGGGAACCGGGCCGCCGCGGTCCGCGCCTACACGATGTTTGCCAGCCGCTTGGAGGGCGAACTCGGTGTCCTGCCCTCAAGCCAGTTGAGCGAGCTTGTCTCGGCGTTCCATCCGCACTGACCGAGCACCTGCACTGATCGAGCATCCTCACTGATAGAGGAATCATCATGGATACCCTCATCGAAATCCCCGGAGACCGCACGGCGGCCAAGTTCGCCTACGTGGCCGCGGGCCTGGGCGTCGTGGGCGTGGCAACCCTGGGAGCCATGTACGCCATCGAAGTGCCAAAGAACGGACCCTACGTCTTCGGCACCATCAACGATGCCACCGGCGGCGTCTTCCAGTTGGTGATCATCCCGGTGATCGTCCAGGTTCACCGGCGCCTGCGCCGCACACCCGGCTCCGAGGCCGCCAAATGGCTGGTGATCGGGGCCAGCGGCGCAGGATCAGCAAGCTCGTTCCTCCTGGTCGCGAAGAAGCTCGATTTCACGGTGTCCACCGGCATCTCGGTGGGGGCAATGGTGGTCCAGGCCGGCTGGTTCCTGCTGGCCCACCGGGCGCTGCTCACGAGGGGCAGCTATCCCCGGGATCTCGCGAGGCTGGGACAGTTCATTGGCGGCGCCTTGGTGGTGGCGTTGCCCCTGGCGGCGCTGACCGCGGTGGAACAGGCGCCGGCCTGGATCCGCTGGGGCATCGGCGGGGCGGGAATAGCCTTTGGCGCCACGGCGTGGGTCGCCTGGCCGTACTGGTATTTCCTCGCGGCCCGGCACCTCAGCCACGTCCCCAGGGAAGTTCCCGGCGGAGCCCCAGGTCCACGCCGTCGGAACATCGGCACCGGGTACTGAAGCACTCGCCGAACCCAACGCCCGGCAAGTCCGTGCCGCCGGCCGGCTCAGGCCGTGCTGCCGCGCAAAAGTGCGGTACTTTGTGGCCATGGACTTTGGCAACGCCGACAGCTGGGGGGCGGCGATCTACTTCTGGATCATCCCCGTGGTCCTCGGCGATGCCATCTTCCCGCCCATCCCCTCAGAGATGGTGGTGATTACGGGCGGCGCCCTCTCGGCCGACGGCCGGGCCAACGTCTTCCTGGTGGGGGCACTGTCCGCGGTAGCCTCCTGGGCCGGGGACATGGTGGTATTCCAGCTCTTCAAGCGCCGGCTCAGCCACGTCCTGGACCGCTGGCGCTGGGGCCGGAAAGTCCACCACGGCATCCATGCGGCCATCGCCAAGGCCGGCCGCTCCTCCACCTACGGAGCCATCATCGGCGCCCGCTTCATCCCCGGCGGGCGGCTGGCGACGTCGGCGGCTTCGGGCATTGCCGACGTTTCGGCCCGGGGTTTCAGCCTGTGCGCCGGCCTCGGCGCGGTCCTCTGGGCCAGCTGGCTGGTGGGCCTGGGCTACTTCACGGGATCGGCAACCAAGCTGCCGTTCTGGGCGAGTTCGCTGATAGGCGTGGTGCTGGGCCTGGTGATCGGCGCCGCCGTCGGCATCATTGTCACCCGCCGGCGCGGAACGCGCTCACCGGTGGACGAGCCTGCCCCCGGCGAGTGAGCCGGGACGAGTGAGCTAAACGGGTGCCCAGCGCCCGCGGTTGCGGCGGAGCACCGTCAGTGAGCCGGTGAGCGCAACGCGTTCGACGGCGTCGCGCATCATCGCTGCCGATTCGCGCGCCTGCTGGTTCTCACCGCTGTATTCGGTCGCCTCCACGAGGAAGCGGAGGTTCAGTTGGGGGACGCCGGCGGCAAGTTCGATCTGGTTGGATTCCACATGGTGACGGGTCTCCAATGCCTCGACCGCGGCGGCCATCACGGCTTCCGGCGGGTTGCCAGGCTTCAGTCCGGTGATTTTCAGGCGGGTCTGGAACGAAGGCATGCGTCAACCCTAATACGGGGTGTTCCTGGTTCCTTCCCTGTAGTGGGATAGCGGGACAGCGCCAGCGGCAGGCAAAGAACCTCAAGCAGCTGCCGAGGTCTGTCAGGAACCGCATTACCATGGTTTTCCGCGCGGGACAGGACTAGGATGTGGCCGCGGTCTCATAGTCACACCTGACAATCATCAAGAAAGAAGACTGAACATGAGACAGATCACAATGCGAGTGATTGCGGCGGTATCGGCCGGCATGTTGGCATCAATGTTAGGGATCGGCGTCGCTTTTGCCGACGGCCGGAGTGACCTGGCCGAAGTGCGACAGGCCACAATCCAATATCACGACGTTAGTGCGGCCATTGCCGAGGGCTACCAGCCCGTGGGTGAGTGCGTTCCAGGCATGGGTTTTCACTACGTCAACTTCAGCCAGTTCGGTGAGATGGATCGATTGGTCCCGGACGCACTGACGTATGCAGCGAACAAAACGGGCCAGCTCAGATTGGTCGCAGCGGAGTGGTTTAAGGTCGACGCCGACCAGGACCTGGCGACCGACACAGACCGGCCGAGCATGTTCGGCAAGGCATTCGACGGACCCATGCTCGGGCACGCTCCCGGTATGCCGATCCACTACGACCTCCATGCATACCTGTGGCAAGGTAATCCGGACGGCGCCCTGGCAACCTACAACCCGAATGTTCACTGCCCGAAACCGTAAGAGCGATCCGTTCCGAGAGGTCAGCGGGCCGCTGGCTGTGCAACATGGGTCCTACCCCGTGTTGCGCAGGCCGGCCGCCACCCCGTTGACGGTGATCAGCATGGCCCGCTGCAGCCGTTCGTCGATCTCGGCGCCGCTGATGCTCCCGCCTTCGGCGTGCTGGGCAGCCCGCACGCGGCGGAGCAATTCCACCTGCAGGTAGCTGATGGGGTCCAGGTACTGGTCCCGGATCTCCAGCGACCGCTTGAGCGTCGGCTGCGCGTCCAGGAGCACGTTCTCGCCGGTCAGGTTCTGGATCTCGGTGACCGTGAGTTCGTACTCTTCACGGATGGCCCGGAAAATGTGGTGCAGGTCCTCGGGAACCAGGGTGGCCACGTAGTACCCGGCGATGTCCATGTCCGTCTTGGCCAGCGTCATCTCCACGTTGGAGACAACCGACCGGAAGAAGTGCCAGTTCTCCATCATCTCCACCAGCTGCGCGGAGTTTCCGGCCTCGCGGGCAGCCTTCAGGCCCGAGCCCACACCGAACCAGCCCGGGACGATCTGCCGGGACTGGGTCCAGCCGAACACCCAGGGAATGGCACGCAGGCCGCCAAGCCCCGCCCCGGAATCCGGGCGTTTGGACGGGCGGGAGCCGATGTTCAGCGAGCCCAGCTGCTCCACCGGAGTGGAGGCCAGGAAATACGCGGGCAGGTCAGGATGGTCGATCAGGTTCCGGTACCGGTCGAAAGCGCCGTCGGAGATGATTTCCATGACGTGCCCGTACCGTTCGCGCTGGTCGTCCGACGTGCGCGGATCACGGTGCAGTGCCGAGCCCTGGAGCACTGCGGCGAGGGACAGCTCCAGGTTTTCCCGGGCCAGCTCCGGCAGCGAGTATTTGTCCGAGATGACCTCGCCCTGTTCGGTGAACTTGATCTCGCCTTCCAGCACGCCGTTGGGCTGGGCCATGATGGCGTCGTAGGTGGGTCCGCCGCCGCGGCCCACGGAGCCGCCGCGGCCGTGGAACAACCGGACACGGACGCCATGCTTGGCCGCAACGTCGCGCAGATTGCGCTGGGTCTTGTGGATCTCCCACTGGCTGGTCATCACGCCGGATTCCTTGTTGGAGTCCGAGTATCCCAGCATGACTTCCTGGACGTCGCCGCGCAGCCGGACCAGGTCGCGGTAGGACGGTACGGACAGCAGCTGGTCCACGATCTCCGCCGAGGCACGCAGCTCCTCCACGGTCTCCAGAAGCGGCGCGAACCCGATCTTGGCGTAGGGAGATTCACCGAACAGGTTGATCAGGCCTGCCTCGCGGGCCAGCACGGCCGCGGCCAGGACGTCGTCCGCGCCGCGGGTCATGGAAATGATGTAGGTCTCGATGACGTCCGGACCGTACGTGCGCAGGGCACGGCGGATCTCACGGAAGACGTCGTACGTTCCGTCAGCGACGCCGTCGAGCTTGATCGGGTGGCCGGACAGCGGCCGGCGTGAGGCGAGCTCCGAGCCGAGCACCTCGAAGCGTTCCTCACGGCTGAGTTCGGCATAGCGGATGCCGGGGCCGCCCAGCCGGTCCATCAGCTGGCCAACGGCGTCATGGTGGTGGTCGGCGTGCTCGCGGATGTCCAGCGTGGCCAGGTGCAGGCCGAAGGACGCGACGGCGCGGCGGACCCGGGCCAGGGCGCCGTCGGCAGCGAGCGACGCCGAGTGGTTGCGGAGGGACAGCTCCAGCAGTTCGAGGTCGTTGAGGAGTTCCTCGGTGGAGCTGTAGTCACGGCCGTGCTCGTGCGTGGAGTCCGCGGCCACCCGTTTGCCCGTGTTGATGAGCTTGGCTTTGATGCAGGTGAGCTTCAGGCGGTAGGGCTCCTGGGCGTTGAGTTCCAGGACGCGCCGGTCCAGGCCCGGCAGCTTCTTCAGGTCCGCGTCGATGGAGTCCAGCAGGGTCTGGTCCGCGCCGGACAACGCGGTGGAGTTGGACAGGATGGAGATCAGCTCATCCATCATTGCGATGCTGATGCGGACGGCGTGCTGGTTCTGGATCTGCAGGATTTCCCGGGTGACCGCCGCCGTGACATTGGGGTTGCCGTCCCGGTCGCCGCCGATCCAGGACCCAAACCGGATGGGTGCGTCCTGGGACGAAAGGCTGACCCCGTGCTCGCCGAGCAGTTCCGAGAAATCCGACAGCATCTCGGGCATGGCGTCGGTCAGGATGCCGCCGAGGTAGTAGATCGCGTTGCGGGCCTCGTCCACCGGGGTGGGGCGCACCTGGCGCAGTTCATCGGTCTGCCACATCTGGTCGATGACCTCCGAAAGCTGGCGGTCCTGCCGGCGGCGCGCGGAGGTGCCTTCCTTCGTGGGCTCGGCCAGGACATCAGAGAGCTTGCGGATCTTGTCCAGCACGGAACGGCGCGAAGCCTCGGTGGGGTGGGCCGTGAAGATGGGGCGGACGTCCAGCCCGTTGACCACTTCCTGCAGGACTTCGGGCCCGGCCTTGGCGGCAATTTCGGTGACGGCCTTGGCCAGCCAGCCGTCCTTCTCCTGCCGGGTCCGCAGTCCGCGGACCCGATGGACCTGCTCGGCCGCGTTGGCAAGGTGGAAATAGAACGCGAACGCACGCACCAGGTCGGTGGCCTGCTCAATCGGCAGGGAGCCGAGCAGTTCACGGACCTGCTCGACGACGTCGTGCGCGCTCCACGGTCCGGTGGCATCGGCACCGCCGCGGGCGGCTTCCTTGGACTCCTTGGTAAGGAGGCGGACCTGCTCCACCAGGGCAAGGAGTTCGGGTCCGTGCTGGCGGACCAGGGATTCACCCAGCAGCGTGGAGACGCGCCGGACGTCGGCCCTCAGTTCAGAGGCGAGGTCGGTCGAGGAGTTCATTGCAGTGTTAGCCATGGAAACTGTCTTTCGAGGGTTCGGACTTGGCTCGTACACTGCGCTGGATACTGTGAGCCACGTTACTAGCTATCGATGCTACCTGCACGGGATGGCGAAGGCGGAATCCGTCTCAGATATTGCGCCGGTCACCGGCCCTGCCGCGCCGGACTTCAGCGGACGATCTTGAAATTGAAATCCGGAGTCCCCAACGCCGACCACAGGCGAAGCCACACCGGGAGCATCATCTCCGCTCCCCGGGCGGTGGTGATGTCTCCGAGGTCAATAATATCGCGGTGGCCCAGCTCCCGGAGGAGCGCCGTCACGGTGCTCTTGGCACCGGCGTCGTCGCCGGAAACAAACACCGAGTGGTCCCCGCCGCCCAGGCGTCCGGGGTCAACCATCAGCCCTGCGTTCATGGTGTTCAGGGTTTTGACCACCCGCGCCTCCGGGAACGCGCGCTGGATCCGTTCGGCGTTACTGTCCGTGTTGACCGGGTTCAGCACCGGCGGCATGCCCTGGGAGAAGTCGAGCGGGTTGGAAACGTCCACCACCACTTTCCCCGACAGGTTGGCCGAACGCGCGGCACTGAGGGCAGTGAGTGCGCCCGCTCCATTCGTTGCGTTGACTATCAGTTCCGCCCCGGCTGCTGCCTCCGCGAACGTTTCCAGGGCTATGTGCTGGTTCGCTGCGTGCCATTCGCTGAACGGCGGGGTGCCCATGGCGTCCGGCGCGGTGCGAGCGAGAGTCTCCCCCGGGTCGCGGGTGCCCACCACCACGTCGTGTCCCAGCGCGGACAGCGCGCCCGCGAGGGTCCGGCCTGCGAAACCCGTGCCCAGGACCGCGATTTTCATGGTTCCTCCAAGGTCAGCCGTGGGAGTCCGGAAACGAAGCTCCGCCGCTTTCGACGTTACTCTCTGCCGCCTGCAGGACAAGGTCTGCGGCAGCAACGCGGCGCGGGGTCCGTGGTGGAATGGACACATGGACACCACCGCAACCGCGCAGCTGGAGCGCTGGCAGCGTTTCCGCACGAACCGGAACAAGGCCCTCGCCACCCGCCACGGCTGGCTGACGCCCACCTCCTTCCAGTGGCTGGAATCCCGGCCCGCCGCCGTCGAACTCGCCCCCGGCCTCTGGTCAACGGACGGCACGACGGCGACACTCACCGCTGCGGCGCAGGATGGCCTGACGCTGGTGGAAACGGGCGAGCCCGTTGACGGGACCATTACAGCCTCCCTGGCCAACGAGGAATCCCTGATGTGGGTGCAGTTCGGCGGCGCGGACGGGCAGCAGGTAGTGGTGGAACTCGCCATGCGCGCGGACCGGTACGCGATCCGGACCCGCGATTCCGGCTCGCCGGTGCTGACGGAGTTCGACGGCGTGCCCACCTTCGATTACAACCCGGACCTGGTGATTGAGGCCGCCTACGAGGCGTATCCGGAACCGGTGGCCGTCCCGATCGGAACGGCCAATCCGCTGGTGGACGGCGTGCATTATTCGGTGGGCGAGGTGGTTTTCCGGCTGCCGGGGATCGACCATGAGTACCGGCTGCACGCCGAGGAGGAAAAACTGGGCGCGCTCACCGTCACGTTCCACGACGAGACCAACGGCGACTCGACTGACGACTGGCGGAAGGTTTCCACGGCACGGCCCAGGCCGGATGGCTCCGTGGTCCTGGACTTCAACCGCGCCATCAACTACCCCAGCGCCTTCACCCCGTTCGGCACCTGCCCCATGCCCGTGAAGAACAACAGCCTGGACTACCGGATCGAAGCCGGCGAGAAGGATCCGATGCTCACCGACTGAGCCTGCGGTGCCGGGTCAGACGATCGCTGAGACGCCGGTGACGGCCCGGCCCACAATGAGCGTGTTGATTTCGAACGAGCCCTCGTAGGTGTAGATGGCCTCGGCGTCGGCGAAGATTTTGGCCATCCGGTAGTCGGTCACGATGCCGTTGCCGCCCAGGAGGGACCGGCCCAGCGCCACTGTCTCGCGCATCCGGGCGCTGGTGTAGGACTTGGCGAGGGCCACCTGCGGCATGTCCGCCACGCCGTCGTCCTGCAATTGGGCAATACGCGCCATCATGGCCATGCTGGCTACGGCGTTGCCCAGCATGGTGACCAGCTGCTGCTGGATGAGCTGGAATTTCGCCAGCGGCCGGCCGAACTGGTGGCGTTCGACGGCGTACTGCCGGGCGACGTCGAACGCCGCCAGCTGCTGCCCCACCGCCTGCCACCCCACCATGATCCGCGAACCGCGCAGGAGCTGGTTGGTGTCCTCGAAACTGCTGATGCCGGCGAACCGGTCGGCCTCGGCGACCTGGACATCCCTAAGCACAATGTCCGCGTTCTGCACAGTCCGGAGCGCAATCTTGTTCTCGATCCGGCTCCGGCTCACGCCCGGCAAGGAAGCATCAACGATGAACCCTCGGACCGCGCCCTGCCCGTTGGCAGCCACGGCCTCGTCCCTGGCCCACACGAGCATGTAGTCGCAGAACGTCCCGTTCCCGATCCAGCGCTTGGCGCCGTTGAGCACCCACGCGTCGCCGTCGTCGTCGGGCTCTCCCGTTGCGCTGGAGATGCGCCGGGCACTCGTTTCCATCCCGCCGGCAACGTCGGAGCCGTGGCCGGGTTCGGTGAGCGCGAAGGCGCCCGTGATGCGCAGGCTTGAGGCGTCCGCCAGCAGCCGCTCTTTCTGGCCGGCCGAACCGAAACCGTAGAGCGACTCCACAAAAAGGTCGTGGTGGACCAGGAAAAATGTTGCGATCGAAGTATCCACGCGCGTCATCTCTGCGATGACCAGTCCGGCGAAGAGGTTGCTGTAGCCGCGCTGCGCCGGTGTGCTCAGCTCCAGCGCGGCGAGCCTGGGCAGGATGTGCGCCGGGAACTCCGCCCTGTTCCACCAGTCCGACGCGTAGGGGGCAATCTCCGTGGCCAGAAACTCCCGCAGCTCGGCCAGTTTGGCCTGCTCCTTCGAGCTGAGGAGTGACTCGAACGCAAAAAAGTCGGCGGTGGGCAGGTCGTTCATTTCGGGCCCATCCGGATGGCACCGTCGAGCCGGATGGTTTCGCCGTTGATCATCGCATTTTCCACAATGTGGGCCACCAGGCTGGCGTATTCGGCGGGCCGGCCAAGGCGCGACGGATGCGGGACCTGCCGGCCCAGCGAATCCTGCGCGTCCTGCGGGAGCGTTGCCATCATGGGTGTTTCGAAGATGCCCGGGGCGATGGTCACTACCCGCACCAGGGAGCGGGCCAGCTCGCGGGCCAGCGGCAGCGTCATGGCGGCGACGGCGCCCTTGGAAGCGGCGTAGGCGGGCTGGCCAATCTGCCCGTCGAAAGCTGCCACGGAGGCGGTGTTGATGATGACGCCGCGCTCGGGGCCGCCGAGCTCCGTGCTCACCGGTTCCGTTGAAACCATGGCCGCAGCGGCCAGACGCAGCACGTTGAATGTCCCGATCAGGTTGACCTGGATGACGCGGTTGAACGTGTCCAGCGGAAGGACGCCGTCCCGCCCCAGGACCTTGCCCGGCGTGGCGACGCCGGCGCAGTTCACAACAATGCGCAGGGATCCCAGCGCCACGGCTGTGTCGACGGCGGCCTGCACCTCAGCCTCGTTGGTGACGTCCGCGGGGACAAAGACGGCAGCCCTGCCCGCTGTGGTGCCGCCGGAGGAGGCGGTCCCGTTGAGCTCGGCGGCGTAGGCCGCCCCGGCAGAGGCCGGCAGGTCGATCAGCACCACCGAGGCGCCGGCGTCGAACAGGCGCTTCGCTGTGGCAGCGCCAAGCCCGGACGCCCCACCCGTAATTAGCGCGACAGTACCCAAGACGTCCATACATCCTCCTTGATGCGGCCCCAACACCATAAGACCGGCGCGGAACATTAGTTAGTGCATGTTAACTGAAATTCCCGCGGGCCGCACCCACTAGGCTGAACGGATGACCATGCCGGATGCCGAACCTGCCCACTGGCAGGACCGGGCCAACGTGGCGGCCCGCTCCGTCACCGGACTCTTCGGCCGGCGGCTGCTGTTCCTGCCGGGAACGCACTTGGCCGCCGTGCAATGGCCGTCAAAACACCTGAAGAACCTCCTCCACCCCTGGCACTACTGGTGGCAGGCGCACTATGCGGACTGCCTGGTGGATGCCGGTCGCCGCGAACTGGGCAACGGAGCAACCCCCGCCGCAAGGTTCAACGGCCCGGACCACCCCAGCGCCGGCAGGCTCGCGTCCAGGCTGGTCACCACCATCCGGCTGCGGAACGCCTTCACCTTCGTCAACAACTACTACGACGACATGGCCTGGCTGGCGCTGGCGACGCACCGCCTGCAAAGCCTGGCCGGGGAGACGCGGCTGCCCGGTCGCCGCCGGAACGCCGGGGTCCGCAAGACGCTGACACTGCAGTTCGATTCCGCTTCAACCGATGACCTGGGCGGCGGAACCTTCTGGAGCAAAAAGCGCGACTTCAAGAACACCCCGGCCACCGCCCCCGTAGCGCTCTACTACGCCCGGACAGGCCAGCAGGCCAAGGCGCAGCGGCTGGTGGACTGGCTTAATACCGTCCTCTTTGATGAGTCACAGGGCCTCTATATTGACGGGGCGCGGCTCAGCGCGGCCGGCGAAGTGCTAGTGGAGAACACCATCTACACCTACAACCAGGGCCCGGTACTGGGAGCCCTCCTGGAGCTCGGTGGCGACGCCAACCTCGCCAGGGCCGCGGCACTGGTGGACGCGGTCGCCAACCGGCTCACCGTACCGGGGCAGCGCATCCTCCGCTGCGATGGAACGGGCGACGGCGGACTCTTCACCGGGATTCTCTGCCGGTACCTGGCACTCGCGGCCGTCGATGCCCGGCTCCCGGAGTCCGCCCGGAACACCGCAAAGGAGCTCGTGACAGCTACTGCCGAAGCCTTCTGGGCGGGCCGCCGGCCTGCCGGCCGCGGAGCGGCATCAGCCACGGCTGGGAGCGTCCTGTTCTCCATCCACGCGGCACAACCGGCGGACACAACCTACCCGCCAGGCGCCGCCGTCGAACTTTCCACCCAGCTGCAGGCCTGGATGGCGCTGGAGGCCGCAGCGGCCATCCACAAGAGCCATGAATGAATTAGGGCACGCAACAGTTCCGTAATGCATGTGATCCTGATCACTTATGGGCGATGCGGCTTGGCGTCTTAGGTTTGGCTAACCTACAGTTTCACGAGTGAGCCAACCCTAACTCCGGGCTCGCCAGGACCGACCGTCCGCCAGACTTTTCCCCAGAAAGTAGCCCCGATGAAGATCCGCAACAGCGCCCTGGCCGGCATCGCACTCGCCGCCACCGCAGCCCTCGGACTGACCGCCTGTGGCGGCAGCACGTCCCCGGCAGCCACCGGTTCCGCCTCTGCAGACGCCAAGGTGTCCGGTGAGATCACGGTCTACAACGCACAGCACGAATCCATGACCAAGGCCTGGGTGGAAGAGTTCACCAAGGAGACCGGCGTCAAGGTGACCCTGCGCCAGGGCAAGGACACCGAGATGTCCAACCAGATCATCCAGGAGGGCGACAAGTCCCCGGCTGACGTCTTCATCACCGAGAATTCCCCCGCCATGACCCAGGTGGAAAACGCAGGCCTGTTCGCCGATCTCACTGACGAGGTCAAGAAGCAGGTTCCGGCCGAGTACCGCCCGTCCACCAACAAGTGGACCGGCGTCGCAGCCCGCTCCACCGTGTTCGTGTACAACAAGGAAAAGCTCACCGAAGATAAGCTGCCCAAGTCCCTCTCTGACCTGGCCGGTCCGGAGTGGAAGGGCCGCTGGGGCGCATCGCCGTCCGGCGCCGACTTCCAGGCGATCGTATCCGCCTACCTTGAACTCAAGGGCGAGGCCGAAACCGAGAAGTGGCTCACGGCCATGAAGGAAAACTTCAAGGGCTACCAGGGCAACGGTGCGGTCATGAAGGCTGTCAACGCCGGTGAAATCGAAGGTGGCGTTATTTACCACTACTACTACTTCGGTGACCAGGCCAAGACCGGCGAGAACTCCAAGAACGTGGCCAGCCACTACTTCAAGAACCAGGATCCGGGCGCGTTTGTCTCCGTATCAGGCGGTGGCGTGCTGAAGTCCTCCAAGAACAAGGCCGCTGCCGACGCGTTCCTCGCCTTCATCACGGGCAAGAAGGGCCAGGAGCAGCTGCAGACGGGCAAGGACTTCGAGTACACCGTCGGCGCCGGCGTGGCATCCAACGACAAGTTGGTGCCGCTGGCCGAACTGCAGGCTCCGACAGTTGACTCCTCCAAACTGAACTCCAAGAAGGTCACGGAGCTGATGACCAAGGCCGGTCTGCTCTAGCTTTTGGTTTCAACCCCAGAACTAACCGCCAAAGCGGCGATGGCGGGCAAGGGCAACAGCCCTCGCCCGCCATTGGCGGTTGCGCTCCTGGCCACACTGCTGGCCCTGTTCGCCCTCATCCCGCTGGGCTATGTCATCTACATGACGGCGGTCACTGGCTGGGATACCAGCATTAAGCTGATCTTCCGCCCCCGGGTGGGCGAACTGCTGGTCAACACCCTCCTGCTGATGCTCATCGTGGTGCCCGCAACCCTGGTGGCGGGCGTGGGCGGCGCATGGCTGGTGGAACGCACCAAGCTGCGGGGCCACAAGTGGTGGGCCGTGCTCCTGGCGGCGCCGCTGGCCATTCCCGCGTTTGTGAACAGCTACGCCTGGGTGTCCGCCATCCCTTCCCTGGAAGGCGTCTGGTCAGGCGCGCTGATCGCGACTCTGTCCTACTTCCCGCTGGTCTACATTCCGGCCGCTGCCACGCTCAGCCGGCTGGATCCGGCCATCGAGCAGTCGGCGGCGTCCCTGGGCCTGGGCCCCTGGCAGGTCTTCTTCCGCGTGGTGCTGCCCCAGCTGCGCATCGCCGTCACCGGCGGTGGCCTGCT
The DNA here is from genome assembly GCF_024294965.1 of Pseudarthrobacter humi. NCBI lineage: Bacteria > Bacillati > Actinomycetota > Actinomycetes > Micrococcales > Micrococcaceae > Pseudarthrobacter > Pseudarthrobacter humi. The sequence goes on along the minus strand of NZ_JANCLV010000020.1, from coordinate 12,081 downwards.
GGTGGGCCTGCACCTGCTGGCCGAGTACGGCGCCTTCGCGATGATCCGCTTTGAGACGTTTACGACGGCGATCATGCAGCAGTACGCTTCCACGTTCAACGGCACGGCCGGAAACATGCTGGCCAGCGTCCTGGTGTTCTTCTGCCTGATACTCCTGGTGGTGGAGGTCCGCAGCCGCGGCACGGCACGCTACGCGCGGATCGGCTCCGGCGCCCAGTCCAAGCCCCTGCGGCTCCCCCTGCACCGCTACCAGGTTCCCGCCCAGCTGGGACTGATGGCGCTCACTGGCCTGGCGTTCGGCCTGCCGCTGTGGTTTGTGATCCGCTGGATCGTGGCCGGCGGCGTCGAGATCTGGGATGTGGACGAGTTTGTCCCCGCACTGCTGCAGACCCTGGGGCTGGGCCTTGCCGGCGCAGTGGCCGCGACCGTCGTCGCCTTCCCCATGGCGTACCTGGCCGTCCGGTATCCAGGGTGGTTCAGCAAGTCCCTGGAGCTCTCCAACTATGTCACCAGTTCCATGCCCGGCATCGTGGTGGGTCTTGCCTTCGTCACCGTGGCCATCAACGTTGCCCCGGACATCTACCAGACCACCGGGTTGCTGGTAGCCGCATACGTGCTGCTGTTCATTCCGCGCGCGTTGGTGAACATCCGCGCCGGGCTGGCACAGGCCCCCAAGGAACTGGACGAAGCGGCCCGCGCCCTGGGCAGGTCTCCGTTCAATGCCTTCCTGAAGATCACGTTGCGCCTCACGGCTCCCGCGGCCGCCGGCGGCGCAGCGCTGGTGTTCCTCGCCGTCGTGACCGAACTGACCGCCACGCTGCTGCTCTCCCCCAACGGAACCAGAACCCTGGCCAGCGCGTTCTGGAGCAAGAGCAGCGAAATCGACTACGCCGGCGCAGCCCCGTATGCCCTGCTGATGATCCTGCTCTCGGCGCCCATGACCTACCTTCTCTTCCAGCAGTCCAAGAAAGTGGCCGGACAGTGACCGAACAATCCCCCGCCAGGCTTCCGGAACCGCGGATCGCGCCTTCGGTGGCACCCACCACCAACAGCCATCTGCAGATCACCGACGTCACCAAGAACTTCGGTTCCCAGGCCGTCCTCAAAGGCGTCAACCTATCCGTGGCCAAGGGCGGGACCACCGCCATCGTGGGACCCTCCGGCTCGGGAAAAACCACCCTCCTGCGGCTGATCGCCGGCTTTGAACACCCCGCCACCGGCAGCATCTCACTCAACGGCGCCAAAGTTGCGGGCGACGGCGTGTGGTTGCCTGCGCACAAGCGCCAGGTGGGGTACGTGGCTCAGGACGGGGCGCTTTTCCCGCACCTGACGGTGGGCCAGAACATCGCGTTCGGCCTGGACACGGCCAAGCTCGCGGGTGGCCGCCGCGGGGCCGCGGGCCGCATCAGCGAACTGCTGGACATGGTCTCCCTGGACGCCTCCATGGCCAATCGGCGGCCGCACCAGCTCTCCGGCGGGCAACAGCAGCGTGTGGCCCTGGCCCGTGCACTAGCCCGCGAACCCGAACTGATGCTGCTGGACGAGCCCTTTTCAGCCCTGGACGCCGGCCTGCGCATGGCAACCCGGCGGGCCGTGGCCAAGGTCCTCAACAAAGCCGGCGTCACCACCGTCCTGGTCACCCACGACCAGGCCGAGGCCCTGTCCTTCGCGGACCAGGTGGCCGTGATGCGCGGCGGCAAGCTGGCCCAGATCGGCAACCCGTTTGTGGTTTATACCCGCCCCGCCGACCGCGCCACCGCGGAATTCCTGGGCGACGCCGTCCTCCTGGACGCCTGGATGGAAGGCTCGCTTGCCACGTGCTCACTGGGCGAAGTTCCTGTCCGCCGCCCGCCGGCCCAGGGCCGGGTGCAGCTGATGCTGCGTCCGGAGCAGATCCGCATTGCCGAGGACGGCCCCATCCGCGGCGTGGTGGTGGACACCGACTACTTCGGCCCGGAAACCACCGTGCGCCTCAAACTCTCTGTGCCACCCGAACTGGCCGACCGCGCCGACCACCGCTACCCCGGCGGCGGCGAAGTCATCACCATCCGCCACTGGAACGCCTCCATCGCCCGCCCGGGCATGGAACTCTGCCTGCGGGTGGTCGGCGAAGCGGTAGCGTTCCCGCTCGACGACTGACCCCAACTAGGTAGCAGTAGATGTCCTTATGAGCCCTCATAGCGACACTTACTGCTACTCAGTTGGGCGGGACGGCAGGCTTCCTCTTCTGCGGATACGGCGCCTCGCCCCGGGCCAGCATCTCCACAAAGCCGGCGATTTTCCGTTCCCGCGTGGCGGCCTGCTTCACGGAATTCGTCCGGTAAATCAGGGCATACCGGTTCACGGAGGTGAGGACGTCGAACATGGCCTGGGCCGCGGGGACGGCAGCGATGGCGGCGGCCAGATCCGGCGGGACTTCCGCCGTCGCCTGCCCGGAATAGGCAATCTCCCAGCGCCCGTCCGCCTTGGCGGCGTCGACGGCGGCGCGGCCGGCGTCGGTCATTTTTCCCGCGGCTTCCAGCCGGGCAACATGCCCAACATTCCGGGCTGACCACGGACTCTTGAGGGTGCGGCGGGTCATGCGCTGGCTGTAGCTGTCGGCGTCGCGCTTAATCACCTGGCCATCGATCCACCCGAAGCAGAGCGCCTCGTCCAGCGCAGCGTCGTAGTCCAGTTCCGTGGTGTTGCCGCCCTTCTTATGCAGCACCAGCCACACGCCGGGGCTGGTGGCATGGTGCTGTTCCAGCCACCGACGCCATTCCGCCGCATCCGCTACCAGCAGTTCCTCGAGTTCAATGGCCATGGCCTTATTCTGCCCGTCCTCTGCTGGAAGTGGCATGATGGCGGTAGCCGACCTGTCCCGGTTTCGAGGAGGAACCCATGCTGCGTGTCAGACCCGTCCATTTCACCTCCCGGCCGGACAGTTGGGAACAGCTCCTGGCTGCCCTGGGCCTGGCCAAGACCGTTGATCAGGGTCAGTGGCGGGAGTTCGACGCCGGTTCCGGCCGGCTGGCCCTGCATGTGGCCGACGCCGGCGCCACGGACGACGGCACCACTGCCTTGGGCGTGGAGGTGGGCGATCTGGCGGAATTCGCGCGGCGCACCGCCCTGGCCGCGGAGGAATCCGGGAACACGGTCGCCGAGCTCATCGCCGCCGACCACGGCGAGTCCTGCCGCATCACCGGCCGGGACGGCTTCAGCTTCCTGGCGGACAAAGGCGCCCGGGAGGCGAACGCGGCCGCCGCTGATCCGGCGCTGACCGTCGTCGGCGTCTGGTTTACGGAGGATCCCGGCGCCGCCGCCGTGACCCTGCAGGACATCGGCGCCAGGTTCCGCCCCGTCCCGGACGCCGACGAAACCGCCGACTTTACCGCCAAGAACGGCGGGGTGCTGATGGTGCGGCCGGCATCCGGGCAGCCGCGGTCCGGCCTGGGATTTGAGTACGACGGCGATCTGGGCGCCTTGCGGGACCGGCTCACCGCCGCCGGGCTGGACGTCAGCGAAACCGAGGAAGCCTTCGGCCGGACCCTGCATGTCGCCAACCCCGACGCCGCATCAGGAGCCGCAAGCCCCGCCCCGGAAGACGCCGCAGCACCGCATGTCCCGCCTACTCTCTGGATCTCGCAGCGCCGCGCCGCGCAGTGATCCGGCCGAGGGGTAAGATTCCGGCGCTTTTGGGCGCCGATTTACGCTGATAGCTCACCCCTCAGCGGTCCGACGCCGTCCGATGGGGTAGAACTTAACCATGAACGTTCGCACTCCTGACCCCAATCCCGGCTGGCTCTCCGAAGAAGACCTCTTTGAGGCCCGCGGGAGGCTCCCCATGATCTATGTGGAGGCCGTGCCGGTAAGGCTGGATCCGTTGGGGTTTGTGAACGAGGTCGGCACGCTGCTCCAGGCCGACGAGGACGGGAACATGATCCGGTCGCTTGTTTCGGGCCGCGTGATCTACCGCGAGACCATCCGCGCCGCACTCCTGCGCCATATGGAAAAGGACCTGGGGCCGCTCGCCTTTCCGCAGCTCCCCATCAGCCCGGTCCCCTTCACGGTGGCCGAATACTTCCCGGCCCCGTCCCAGACCGGCTTCACTGACGACCGCCAGCACGCCGTGTCCCTGGCGTATGTCATCCCCGTGACGGGCGAATGCGAACCCCGCCAGGACGCCCTGGAGCTGACCTGGATGACTCCGGCCGAAGTGCTAAGCCCCGACGTCCAGCTCGAGTTCAGCGGCGGACGCGGCGCCCTGGTCCGCCAGGCCCTGGCCTTTGCGGGAGTGGGTCACTGACGCCCGCGGGTTCCCCGGCGTCCCCGACTTCCGGCGCCCCGCTTTGTAGACTGTAGGGCGGACCGCAAGAGAACTTAAGGACTCCCATGACCGAAACCCCAGCCGCCAGGCACTACAGCGAACAGCAGGCTGGATCTCTGACCACCGGCGATCAGCTCCTCCTCCCCGACGGTGAACGCACCGCCGAAATCCAGCACGTGGAGTTTGAACCGGATGATTTCGGGACCCCCGCGGTGGTCCTGGCAAACCTGACCGGCGGCGGCACCCTCCGCATCGCAGCCGGCTCCACCGTAAAGATCCTGGACACAACAATCCCGGTCCTCACGGTTCCGGACAGTACCGTTCAGGACATCCCCGGTCTGGGCACAACGCCCGACGCCGTCACGCAGCTTGCGGTCGCGGCGCAACCCCGTGCCGAACAGCCCCAGCACACCGGCGAACCGGATGTTGCCCCGGCGGCTCCCGCCGCCGTCGTGCCTCCCCTGCCGGCCATCCCGCCCGCGGTGAGCGGCCCGTCCGCGGAAGAACTGGCGCGGATTCCGGCGCCGCAGGGCACACCCGAAGCGGTAGTGGAGGCCGCCGCGGAAGCACACCCGGACGCCGTCGGGGTGCTGCTGCTGGCGGACAAGCTGGCCAAGGGCATCAACTTCAAGTCCGGCAGCTGCCTCAAGGACCTCAGCGATCTGGCCCACGAACTGTTCATCACGCTCAAGGATCCGGACGGGGCGCTCACCGTGGCGGACCTGCTCAACGTCCTGCCGTTCGACGGCAACCCGGGCCGGTGGGCGTCCGTGGAGGCGTCGCTGGCGTTGTCCAGCTTCATCTGCCGCCAGGAGCGGGAGGAGGAGCGCGCCGAAGTCTATGAAAAGCTGCTGCGTTTGCCGGAAACCCAGGAAACGGACCCATTCAAGGCGCGGATGAACGCGAAGGTACGCCAGCGTTCGCTGAACGAACCCAACCTCTACGACAAAGAAATCTTCCGCTCGATCGACAACTCCAACCACGAGGCCGAGCGGGAGTGGCGGCTGCTTCGCCTCGAATCCCTGCTGTTCCTGCGCGCACATGGCGGGTCCGAGACGATCGGCGTCGGCGAACTCCAGCGCCGGATCAGCAACGAACTCGAGGCCGTCCGGGCCTAAGCAGTCGGGGTGGGGGAATTGCCCCCTACCCGGGGTTGCGCCCACGTTGTACATTCGGGCTATGACGAACAATCTGAGCGTGGTGATAAATGCTGATGCGCCGCAGGTCTGGACCATGCTGCGTGAACCGGCCAAAGTTGCCCAGTGGCACGGCTGGGAGGCTGACGAACTGGCCGACGAGATAGACGGGATCTACTTCAGCAGCAACGTGGTTGAAGCCCCGGACCACACCAGCCTGACCACCAATGGCGGCGACGTTTTCGACCTGAAGCCGGTGTCCACCGGGACGCTGGTCAGTGTCACGCGGGCAGCCCTGGACCACAACTCTGAGTGGGCGGCCTGGGACGAGGACATCACCCAAGGCTGGCTGACGTTCCTCCAGCAACTCCGCTTCGCGCTTGAACACCACCCGCACGGCAAGCGGCACACGATGTTCTTTGAGTTTCCCGGCACGCCGGATTCCGAAATCGAAAAGCTGGGATTGTCGGACGTGCCCGCACCCGGTGAGACGTACAAGCTGACGCTGTCCACCGGCGAGGAGATCACCGGGAAGGTCTGGTTCCGCAGCAACCACCAGGTGGGGCTCACCGTCCACAGCTACGCGGAGCACGGGGACGGCCTGCTGATCGTGGCGGACCAGCCCGTCATCGAAGGGGTAAGGCCCCACGGTGGTGCCAGGGTGATCGTGTCGACGTTCGATCTGGGTGCCCACAAACTGGAGTCGATCCGATCGCTCTGGGACCGCTGGCGGGCTGAGAACTACCCCACATCGGAAGCGGCCCGCTGAGGGATCGGCGGCGTTTGCTGGCACACTGGAACCGTGCCAGCCAACCCCGTCCCCGCGCCATCCGTCTCCGTTTCGGCTGTCCCGGCTGATCCCGTAGCAGCGGCGGCCGGCTCCGCCGCTGCAGCCAACCAGTCGCAGTTCTCCTTCACCGTTGGCACCCGCCTTGCTGACAGCTGTGCGCCGTCGGCCGCGCAGGCAACTGCCAACGGCGGAAAATTCCTGGGCCGCACGGGGACCATCACCACCCCTCATGGTGAGATCCGCACCCCGGCGTTCATCGCCGTCGGGACCAAGGCCACGGTAAAGTCCGTCCTGCCGGAATCCATGGCGGACCTTGGTGCGCAGGCGCTCCTGGCCAACGCGTACCACCTGTACCTCCAACCCGGGGCGGACATCCTGGACGAGGCCGGCGGGCTGGGCGCGTTTATGAATTGGTCCGGGCCCACATTCACGGACTCCGGCGGGTTCCAGGTGATGAGCCTGGGGTCCGGGTTCAAGAAGGTCATCGACATGAAGTCGGTGGATACGTCCGGGCCTGACGACGCCGTTGCGCCCGGCAAGGAACGCCTGGCCCACATCGACGACGACGGTGTCTGGTTCAAGAGCCACCTCAACGGCGACCGCCACAGGTTCTCCCCCGAAATTTCGATGCAGGTCCAGCACCAGATCGGCGCGGACATCATGTTCGCGTTCGATGAGCTGACCACACTGCAGAACTCCCGCGGCTACCAGGAGGAATCGCTGGAGCGCACGCGGCTGTGGGCCCTGCGCTGCCTGGAGGAGCATTTCCGGCTGACCTCCGAGCGCGTGGGGAAGCCGTACCAGGCCCTCTTCGGCGTGATCCAGGGTGCGCAGTATGAGGACCTGCGCCGCAAGGCCTGCCGGGACCTTGGCGCCATGGACTTCGACGGCTACGGCATCGGCGGGGCGCTGGAGAAGGAAAACCTGGGCACGATTGTGCGCTGGTGCAACGAGGAGCTGCCGGAGGACAAGCCGCGGCACCTGCTGGGCATTTCCGAGCCGGACGACATCTTCACCGCCATCGAGAACGGGGCGGACACCTTCGACTGTGTCTCCCCCACCCGGGTGGCCCGCAACTCCGCGTTCTACACGCCTGCCGGCCGCTTCAACCTCTCAGGCGCCAAGTACAAGCGCGACTTCGGCCCGCTCCAGGATGGCTGTGACTGCTACGCCTGCGCCAACTACTCGCGCGCGTACATCCATCACCTTTTCAAGGCCAAGGAGATGCTCTCGGCCACGCTGATCTCCATCCACAACGAGCGCTTCGTGGTGAAGATGGTGGACGACGCCCGGCTGGCCATCGAGGCGGGGACCTTCTTCGAGTTCAAGGCCGAGACCCTGGCGCAGTACTACCGCTAGGCGCCGGGCCTAGCCCCCGTAGCTCGGTTCGCGCTTCTTGATCCAGCCGATCACGAGGGACGTCACCGGCACAAACAGGAACTCCACGAGTGTCTTGTAAACAAAGCCCACCACCACGTAGTTCAGGAACGTGCCGAAGTCCGTGATGCCGATGACGGAGGCGGCGATGCTGCAGAAAATCAGGGTGTCCACGAACTCGCCCGCGCCTGAGGAACCCATCAGCCGGGCCCAGAGGGACTTCTCCCCGGAGCGGGCCTTCATCTTCACCAGGATCCACGAGTTAATGGTCTGGCCGGCCAGGAATGCCAACAGCGAGGCGAGCACAATCTGCGGGACCGGACCAAGGGCCCCCTCGAGGGCGGCTTGCTTTGACGTGCCGAACTCGTCATCGAAGCCGGGCAGGGCGATGATCACCCAGTAGCAAACCGAGGCGAAGACGGACAGGGCGAAGGTGGTGAAAATGGCTTTGCGCGCCACCTTGAAACCGTAGACCTCACTGATGACGTCGCCCAGGATGTAGGCGAGCGGGAACAGGAAAAACCCGCCGTCTGTGATGATCGGACCGATCGCGACGCCCTTGGATGCCCCAATGTTGGACAGGATCAGCACCACGGCCATAAACGCCAGCATGATGCCGAAGTATGGCGAACCGATAGATGCAAATTTCGGCGCCGTCCGGGCGGAGCCGGCGATGGGCTGGGCGTCAGGGCCTGAGGGGGAAGGCATGGGGGATTCCATTCGTAGTGGTTCGCTCGGCGTACGGTTTGCGCAACGAACGTTGCGCGGGACGCCGGCTGTATTAGCACTGTCACGACATTCTCCCACTGAGCAACAGTGCCGACGCCGGATGGCAGGATAGTGCCATGACGTTAGCTTCAGCTGCCCTTCAGTCCCCCGTGTCCGCTCCCGCCGTCGTCCTGACCATCGCGGGATCCGAAGCCACGGGTGGCGCCGGAGCCCAGGCCGACCTGAAGACGTTCCAGGAGCTGGGCGTGTTTGGCATCGCCAACCTGACCTGCATCGTGTCCTTCGATCCGGGTGACAACTGGAACCACCGCTTTGTGCCGGTGGACCAGCAGGTCATTGCGGACCAGTTGGAAGCCACGACGGCGGCCTACGGTCCGGCATCGGGCGCCGCCGCCGAGAGTGCTCCAGGCGAGCCGTCAGCTCCAGGCCGTCCGGTCCTGGACACCGTGAAGATCGGCATGCTGGGCAGCCCGGCCACCATCAGCACGGTCGCCGCGGCGCTGGAATCGGGCCGGTTCCGCAATGTAGTGCTGGATCCGGTGCTGATCTGCAAGGGCCAGGAGCCGGGCCACGCACTGGACACGGACCAGGCCCTGAAGGCGCAGATCCTGCCGCTGGCCACATTTGTCACACCCAACCACTTCGAAGCCGAATCGCTGTCCGGCCTGGCGATCACCGATGTCGAGTCCCTGAAAGCCGCAGCAGTCCGCATCCACGAGCTCAGCGGCGCCGCGGTCCTGGCCAAGGGCGGGGTGCGGCTGGCAGGCCCGGACGCCGTCGACGTTTACTACGACGGCGAGACCCTTGAGGTCCTGAGCGCTCCCAAGGTGGGCGAGGTGGCCGTGTCCGGTGCCGGCTGCTCCCTCGCCGCGGCGGTGACGGCCGAGCTGGCCAAGGGCGCCACGCCGCTGGAGGCTGCCCGGGCCGCCAAGGACTTTGTCACCGCGGGGATCCGCAACCGTGTGGCCTCCGGTGCGCCGTTCGATGCCCTCTGGCAGGGCGGCGCGCGCTAGCTTCTTGAGTCTTCCAACGGCGTCTTTTCCAGCCGGGCCTCTTCCAGCAGGGCGTCGGCTACCAGCGTGGCCGTCCGCACAATAAAGGCCCGACGGCGGTCCAGGCGGTCCGGAGCGGAGCCCGCCAAGAGGGCGTCGATCTGGGGCAGCACCGTCCAGCCGTCGCACAGGGTCACGATGGTGAGGACCAGGTCGGCCGCATCCGTGCGGTCGATTCCGGGCAGGACTGCCAGCATCTGGTCCACTTTTGTGGCGCAGTGGTCCGCGCGTGTGGCCCGGTCCACGGTATTCCTCCCGCGCTCCAGGCCTTCCCAGAACAGGAGCCGGGCCAAGGCGCCGTCTTTCGTGTGACGGTCAAAAAGCTTGCCGGCGTACTCCCCGATGGAGGCTGCGCCATGCCCTTCGATGGGGACTTCGGACATCACCCGCACCAGTTCAGCAGCCAGGACGGCGTCGAACAGCTCGTCCTTCTTGCCGAAGTACTGGTAGATGCGTTCCTTGTTCACGCCCGCGGCGGCCGCAATGCGGTCCACCCGCGCGCCGGCAAGGCCCTTGTCGCTGAATTCCTCGGTGGCGGCAGTCAGCAGCAGTGCTTTGGTGCGGTCAGTATTCCAGGCCATGTCACGATTCTACCCGTTTCCAACCAAGTAGTTGCACTTTTACGGAGCCCGTACTAGTCTCGCTTTTATCAAAAGCAACCAACTAGTTGGAGTTAGCCATGAACAGCACCCCCAGCACTACTGCAACTGCTCCCGAGCCAGCCGCCCCAACCCAGGCTCCGGTTACTTCCCACGGGCCTGTGCCGCAGGCGCTGTCCATCCACGTCCGCGCCGTCATCACGTGGCTGGCCATCTTTCCGCTGGTGGCCGTGGGCATGATGGTGGTGGCACCCCTGACCGAGGGCTGGCATCCAGTGCTCCGGGCACTCGTCCTGACGCTCGTGGTGGTTCCGGTTGCGGTCTACATCGTGGTGCCGCGGCTCTTTGCCGGCTATGGCGCCCTGCTGCGCCGCCGCAATTCCCGCAAGACCAGTTAGTTAGGCTCAGTCCGGGGAAGGCGCGGTCACGAGCGCGGGTCGGCCACCGTTCCCATAAACAGCGGCAGGCCGGTTTCCACATGGACGATCTGGTAGTGGAACGGCCGGTCGAAGCTGATGGACCGCTCAGGCTGCGGCGGAGCGCTGGTGACAGCTCCGTTGATCTGGGTCACCGCGGCGGCAACCGTGCCCTTTTCGGCCACCGTGATGTTGGCGGCCTGCGCGGCCTGGGTGATCATCATCCTGGGCTGGATGTTGTTGAAATCCTCCGTGGTGTCGAGCGTCTTCTGGAGCCCCAGGGACTCAAACACCTTCCGCAGGTCAAAGCTGCATTTGTGGTCCCAGCGTGGCAGCTGGATCTGCACCGTCTCCAGCGCCGCGGTGTCGAAGGCGTCCGCGATTTCCGCCAGCGTTTGCGCACCGAAGGCAGCCGAGGCGGGACGGGACGCGGCTCCGCCGGCCGCGTCGACTCCGGCCGCCGGCAGGACCAGCCGCATGACGAAACCGTCGGCGTAGGGAAGGTCCACGCCCCGCCAGCCGGCACCTTCGGCGTACTTCATCTCCACCTCGTTGTGCATGGCGGGCGCGTTGATTTCCTTGCCGGCAGCTGTCGTGAAGGGGAGGTCCGAGGTGTCATTCGGGTCGAACGGCGCGCTCCAGGCGGCGGCAAAGTACAGGGAATTGAGGAGGCTGAAGGTGTTCCGGCGGTCGTACTCTGCCGATGCTTCCTTGATCCGGCCGCCCGTGTTCCTGTTGACCCACGCATCGATGGCGGGCTTCGTTGCACCCTCATCGCTGAAGTCCACGGGATACACACCGGTTCCGTAGTGCCGGGCAAGGGTGTCCAGGAAGGACTCGCCGGTGGGCACACCCTTGTCCACGAACAGCCCGTTGGCGGCATGCATGACCGGTTTCCGCGGCGGGTTGTCCTCATCCACTGCGCCGGGGTCGCCGTCGAACTTCGCAAGTGAGCTGAGGACCGCATTCATGGCCTCGTCGCGATTCTCTGCGGGGAGTCCCAGGACGCTGTCCATCTCGGCCGCGGTCTCCCCCGACGCGCCGGAGCGAAGCATCGCGAGGGCAATCAGCAGGCTCCCGGGCGAGGACACGACGTTCCCGTTGGCGCCGTCGCCGCCGTCCGCCAGCAGCGCCTCGCCAAGGCCCAGGGCGGAAGCCCGGAAGGAGCGCAGTTCGGCGGCATAAGCCGCGCGGTCCACCGAAACCCGTTCCACGCCGTCGGCCTTGACCAACTCGGGTGGCGCAGGGGCCGGGGCCGCGCATGCTGCCAGCCCCAGCACCGCACCCAAGGCCACCGTCCGCTGAAAACGAAACATCGCCGTCGCCTCCCCGGCACACAAAGGCGGGAATCCGCCTGCTCCCAGTGAACCAGCGATGGCGAGGCGAGACGATGCCTGAACGGTTACGCTTTGCACTCATTTTGGTCTCATCCAAACGCTCTCTGACATGAAAATTAGGTGAGTGCGGTGGGGTGAGCGGTGTTATCCGGTCTGTTGCAGGGGTTCGAGAATGACTTGATAGCCGAGGGATTCTAGTTGTCTGACGGCCCGGGTCATGGTTTTAACGGGTGTCTGCCGGGTGAAGTAGTCGGCGCCGGGGTCGTTGTAGAGTTCACCGGTGGTGAGCATGTGCCACGCTGCAGTGAGGATGGAGTGTTCGACGGCGACGAGGGCTTT
>NZ_JANCLV010000002.1:484292-508163 GCF_024294965.1 Pseudarthrobacter humi | reverse complement strand
ATCGGCAGGGGCAGCCTGAGCCTGTACAAGGTCCTCAAGGAACTCCAGGAACACCTCGTCCAGCTACTCAGCCGCTGCCCCTACTGCCAACACGCACCCCCAACCTAACAAAGTACTACTAGGAGAACGATTGTTATTGCGCAACCATTGCTTGTACGTGAGCCACCGGGTCCATTCGATGTGGTGCTTCTTCGAGGCAAGCCAAGGTTTGAAGTCTTTGTCCGTGATACCAACACCGATCTCCACATCGATGCTTAACTTGCTGACAAGCCTTCGGTGGACGGAAGTAACTTCAATGTCCGACACGTCGGGGGCAACGACAGGGCGGAACTTTGCCAGCTGCTCGTGGAGGAATGACTCGCTGTATTTGTCGTCACTGAGCAGAGCGCTCACAACTGTCTCAAGCTGTTCAATCTGAGAACGGACGACACTGGGGTCGGCGGCGGCGGCCTGGCTAGTCATTAATTACCTTCCAAAGGAGCTCAGCGGGGGCGGGTGTAAGGGCGAACGGCTCTATCGAAGCCATAGCGGAGACAAACTGTTCCGAATCTCCTCCGCTAGCTTTATGGGCATTCCAGAGTGCGGCAGCCAAGTCCTCGAGCTCGGGTATTGATGGCTCAATGGGGGAGTGGCTCTCATCTTGGCCAAGTCTGTTGTAGGCATCTTCAACAGGGAAAGTGGCTTCCAAGAGCGAAAGCACCGATGACATCTGCGCTACGTCCGCGGGACTCATCTCATCGGTCAGCATGGCCAAGGCAGGGTGCTGCCGATTTATCTCGTAACGGAAGGTTCCTCGGTCATCGATGACGTTCCACAGGGGACTTGTGCGCGATTGTTCTTGGACGATACGGCCACGGTAGAGGTGGACTCGCTTGCTGGGTTCTACGATGCGCCCAGCGATCCGGCGAAGATTATCCCTGATCTGTGGTGGCGGTGCCGCCGAAGCCTTCTTTATGTCCAAGGCCCAAAGGTGATCCAAGGTGTTCGGGATATCAACCTTTACGCGCGCCAGCTTTCCTAAGTCGTCCTTGGGTGCTATTCGAAACCAAGTGCCCCATATGACCAAGCGCTTCCCTCGATAAATGTAAAAACCTTGGCTGTCGCGGACCCGGCCCGCAATCTGGGCCCGCTTCTTTTCAGGCGTAGTCATCCGGCTAAGGTGCGGAAGCGTGTATGGCTGGACCTGAACACGTTCTCCGCCAACGGAAAAGGATTCGGATGGGCCCACCTGGGTAGCCTTGTTGGACTCTAGAAAAGGATCCGAACCTTGTATCGGGACTCGGTTCAGCAAGATATCGAAGCGCTGACCGTGCTCCCCAGCAAGAAATCTGTGGAATACGAGTGCTAGGTGGTCCCGGACATCCATCATGGCTGCGTCAAAAGAAGAGCCGAAATCACCGACGATTGACTCCAACCTATCGAGGTCCCGCCAAATGACCAGCGTCCCTGACGCTAATGCCGCAAGCTCGCCAAATCGCGGTAGCTGCCCAAGTTCGTCTTCACCCAGAACAATAAGACTCCAGGTTTGTCGCTCGATCATGTGATCGATGTTCCATTCGAAACCGCAGACAACCCCGTTCCGCTTGGAAACGACGACCAAGTCCCGGCATTGCGACAAAGATGCAGTCTTCAGCCCGAGGCCAAATCGCCCAAGGTCGGTTGCTGCTCTAGTTCTCATCGGGCTCGCGCCAGCCAGACGCATGGCTTGGACTGCTTCCCCGGATGTCATGCCTTCGCCGTTGTCGACGAGAGCCACGTATGGACTGGGCTGGTCGCCGAAGAAGATATCTACCTGAGTCGCTTGAGCAGCTATCGAGTTATCAATCAAGTCAGCGACGGCGGTCTGAAGCGTGTAGCCGACGGCCCGCATGGATTCCATGAGATGCGGATCAGGCGGAAGGTTTTGCTCGGTTATCACTGGCCCCCCAAAGGTAGTTCATGCCGTCAACTTTCCCAGCACTTTGGATACTAGCTGGCAGGTGCCAGAAAGCGCGTTTTATACAATCCATGACCCGTAGTGATCGTCGGTGACCAGCGAAGAGGATCACGAGGCGAGGCAGGACCTCGCGCACTATAATCTCCGCTGGGCAGTCGGAGGGCTGGCAGGCCAAGGCACGAGCCAGCCGGTTACGAAGTATTGACGAAGCGCCGTCCAGGGGGTGGGTCGTTGTGGCTGGTGCCAGTAGGCCGAGGGCGCATCGGTTGAGCACCCGGACCAGGGGCGCTCGCCCTCGGGCGGTACTGTTTGGAATCGAGTCATTGGTGAAAATTATCACGTTTCCCAGAAAAAACAAGTCGAGCTCTTGACGATAATGCGGCTTAGGTGTATAAGCTACACCTTGGTTTTAGTTACTCCTAAGCTGAACCTTCGTTTCAATTCCTCACTGAGCTGAACCGTTGGTTTCAGTTGCTTCTAAGCTGAACCTTCGTTTCGGTTGCTCATTGCCAAGTGAGGGGACGAGTCGTTTTGATGCCTCCGACGCGTGGAACGCCCGCGCCGAGGGAGCCTGCAAGCCTTGATGGTTTCATGGGTGTTAGCGACGCAATGATGGACGTCCTCGGCAAGTCGGATCCCGCAGTGCGTGGACCACGACCACAGCTACACCCAAGGCGAACCCCGGTCTCCTGGAATCAGGCGAGTGCGTCGACGGGCGGCTTCGGCACGCTCACCGGTGGTGTCGACCGGCTAAGACATTCAGGCTTTCAATAGGTGTTATTCCGCGCCTCCGGCCCCGGCACTCCATTCTTGATCGTGAAATATGCTTCGTGCTCACGGGGGCGCCCTTTGCCGTTACGTCCGGGACGCGGAAGTCGGCGGTCACTGCGGCCTTGGTGATGCGGATGTTTACGTAGCCGCGGTTGTCGTTGTAGAACTTCACGTGGTGGTTCCACGCGTTGAGGGTCCACCGTGGTGTCCGTGTCGGTGCCGGTGCCGTTGCGTATGGAGGTAGGACCACGGCGTTGCTGAATTTGGCGTCCGCCCAGCCTTGGGTGATGCCGCGACGGGAGGAGGCGTAGCCGTCCCTCCCGTCCGCGCTCAGACGTTCGTCGACGGCCTGGCTGAGGGTTTCGGCGGGCTCTGAATCACCTCGGTATGACAGGCTCAACCACCGAGCAGACAACTTTAAGCGCCGCAGTGCGCCAGAAACGCCAGGTACCGCGCATCCCCGCGTCCCCCCAGCCGTCCCAGCGCCTCAACTGCCTCAACATCCGTGGAGCCCATATCAGTGGACAGCCAGCGGACGAGCAGCCCAGTGTCGCCGCTGGAACGCACGGCCGAGCCAACCGCCAGGTCCAGCTGGTCCCGGAGCAACTGCACCGCGAGAGCACCCGAGCGGCTGAGCAGGGGAGCCCGGTACGCCTCCAGCGCGTAAGCCACGCGCCCTTCATGCAGCAGCCGAAGCACCCGGCCCGAATCCGAACGTCCGGTCAGGCCAGCGACGAACCGGTAAGGGTTCGACTCCACGGCATCGCCCAGCATGGAGCGGACCCTGAACATCTCGGTGCGAATGGCGGCCGTGGTGCCCGCATCACCGTAGAGCTCATAAGCCAGCTCCTCGGCGCTCCAGCCCTGGGCGCGTGAATCCAGCAGCGCGAGAATTTCCGCACGGCGCAGCGTCAGCGGCACCCGGCTGCCGTCCCGGAACACCGCGGCAGGCCTGTCCCCGAGAAGCTCCAGCGACTCAACGGCCGCAACCGGCCGGCGGACGGCCCGCCGGGAAGCACGAACGGGAGAACTGGCACGCAAGGACGACCCGCCGTCGGGCGTTCCCAACAGCGATTCCGCCACCCGGACCGCGCAACGCACCATCCGCAGCGTGTCGGCGCTGATGGTGTCCAGCGGTCCGGAGACGTCGAGCACGCCCAGCAACGCACCCGTCAAAGGGTCCATGATGGGCGCCGCCGTGCAGGCCCACTCATGGTGCGTACGGACCAGGTGCTCTGCGGAGAACAGCTGCACCGGCCGGCCGGTGATCAGCGCCTCGCTGATGGCGTTCGTCCCGATGCCGGCCTCGGACCAGTCGGCCCCTTCGGAGAACTCCAGCCGGTCCGCCCGCCGCAGCACCTCCGGGCTGCCCACACGCCACAGGATCTCGCCGCGGGCGTCGGTGAGCACCAGCAGGTGCCGGCCGGAACTGGAATCGTCGGCCAGCAGGTCGTGGAGCGCCGGCATGACCTGTTGCAGCCGGTGTTCCCGCCGCAGCTCCAGGACGTCGGCGGCGTCGTGCAGGCGCCTCGGGCTGTGCTGGTCCGGACTGATACCCAGTGCCATGGAACGGCGCCACGAATCGGCCAGATCGGTAGGGATCTCCGGGCGCGGGACACCGGAGATGACCAATTCGTGGGCGTGGCGCAGGGCACGCGAGTACTTCGCCGGGTCCGAAAACCTCAGGCCGTAGTCCAAAACAATGTCCTCCTCACCGACGGCGTCCTTGCCGGCAGTGCCCGTGTAACGCGGTTGAAACCCCCACTGCGTTGCAATAGTGATGCAGCTCACGCCCGTACCAGCTTAGCGCAGGGGATTCCGGCGGGACGGGGCCGCCGGGACCAACAGACACACGGACCATACGACACAAGGGAGTGGACATGACCGAAACACCCACCGCAGCCGCGCAGGCCTGGCTGACGGAACTGGATACCGCCCTGCAGCGTCGCGACGTGGACGCCGCGCTGGAGCTTTTTGAGGACGACAGCTACTGGCGCGACTTCGTGGCGTTCACCTGGAACCTGAAAACGCTGGAAGGCAAGGCGGACATCCGGCAGATGCTCGAGGCCACGCTGGACCACGTGCAGCCTTCTGGTTGGGTGCTCTCCGAGGACGCCACCGGCGACGCCGCCACCACGGAAGCCTGGATCACGTTCGAAACCGCCGCCGCCCGCGGCTACGGCCACCTCCGGCTGCGGAACGGCAAATGCTGGACGCTGCTCACCACCATGCAGGAGCTGAAAGGCTTCGAGGAGAAGAAGGGAACCCGCCGCGAGAAGAGCGTGGCGCACGAGATCATCAAGGGCCGGCGCTCCTGGCTGGAACAGAAGGAGGAGCGCGAGGCGCGGCTCGGCTACGAGGAGCAGCCCTACACGGTCATCATCGGCGGCGGGCAGGGCGGCATCGGCCTCGCGGCCCGGCTGCGGCGCCTGGGCGTCCCCACCCTCGTCATCGAGAAGAACGAGAAGCCGGGCGACTCCTGGCGGAACCGCTACAAGTCCCTGCACCTGCACGACCCCGTCTGGTACGACCACATGCCGTACCTGAAGTTCCCCGACGACTGGCCCGTCTTCGCCGCCAAGGACAAGATCGGCGACTGGCTGGAGCACTACACCCGGATCATGGAACTGAACTACTGGGGCGGCACCGAGTGCCTGGGCGCCGAGTTCGATGACGGTACTCAGGAATGGGTGGTCAGCGTCGTTCGTGACGGGGAGCCTGTGACGTTGCGGCCCAAGCAGCTGGTGTTTGCCCTTGGCGTCTCGGGCTACCCGAACATTCCAGCGTTCGACGGCGCGGGCTCCTTCCTGGGGGAGCAGCGCCACTCGTCGCAGCACCCGGGCGGCGGGGACTGGACCGGGAAGAAGGCCGTGGTGATCGGCTCCAACAACTCCGCGCACGATATCTGCGCGGACCTGTGGGAGCACGGCGCCGACGTCACCATGGTGCAGCGGTCCTCGACCCACATCGCCCGGAGCGAGTCGCTGATGGACCTGGCGCTGGGCGACTTGTACTCGGAGAGGGCTTTGGCGGCCGGGGTGACCACGGAGAAGGCCGACCTGCTGTTCGCGTCGCTGCCGCTGCGGATCCTGCCCGAGGCGCAGGTGCCCGTGTACCAGGAGATGGCTGCCCGGGATGCGGACTTCTACTCGCAGCTGGAGGCCGCGGGGTTCGACCTGGACTTCGGTGTGGACGGGTCCGGGCTGTTCGTGAAGTACCTGCGGCGCGGCTCCGGCTACTACATCGACGTCGGCGCCTCCCAGCTCATAATCGACGGCCGGGTGCAGCTTCGCTCGGGGGAGGTTTCCAAGATCACCGGCAACGCCGTGGTCCTGAACGACGGGACCGAGCTGGAGGCGGACCTGATTGTGTACGCCACCGGCTATGGCTCCATGAACGGCTGGCTGGCGGACCTGGTCTCTCCCGAAATCGCGGACAAAGTAGGAAAATGTTGGGGGTACGGCTCGGACACCCCGAAGGACCCGGGCCCCTGGGAAGGGGAGCTGCGCAACATGTGGAAGCCCACCAACGTGCCCAACCTCTGGATCCACGGCGGCAACCTGCACCAG
This sequence comes from Pseudarthrobacter humi, assembly GCF_024294965.1. Lineage (NCBI taxonomy): Bacteria > Bacillati > Actinomycetota > Actinomycetes > Micrococcales > Micrococcaceae > Pseudarthrobacter > Pseudarthrobacter humi. The sequence goes on along the minus strand of NZ_JANCLV010000002.1, from coordinate 501,887 downwards.
AGCCGGCACTACTCGTCGTACCTGGCCCTGCAACTCAAGGCCCGCATGGAGGGGCTGGAGACACCCGTGTACGAACTGCAGCCCACCCATCACACGCGCTGACTCTTATCCGCTTCAATCGGGAGGACCATCATGAAGGCAGCACGTTTTCACGGCAGGAAAGACATCCGGATCGAGGATGTGCCGGAGCCGGAGCTCCGCGCCGGGGCCGTCAAGATCGACGTCGCCTGGTGCGGCATCTGCGGAACCGACCTGCACGAGTACCTCGAAGGCCCCATCTTCGTCCCCGCCCCGGGGCATGCCCACCCGCTCTCGGGGGAGGAGGCTCCGGTGACTCTGGGGCACGAGTTCTCCGGGACTGTGTCTGAAGTCGGCGAAGGGGTGACGGGCCTCGCGAAGGGGGACAACGTCGTCGTCGAACCCTATTTTGTCTGCGACGAATGCGATTCCTGTCAGGCGGGCAATTACCACCTGTGCCGCAAGATGGGGTTCATTGGGCTCTCCGGCGGCGGGGGAGGCCTGAGCGAGAAGATCGTGGTGGACGCCCGGTGGGTGCATCCCATCGGGGACATCCCGCTGGATGAGGCGGCCCTGATCGAGCCGCTGTCCGTGGCGCACCATGCGGTGGCGCGCAGCGGCGTGAAGGCGGGCGACGTGGCGCTGGTGGGCGGTTCGGGTCCGATCGGGCTGCTCACCGCGGCCGTCCTCAAGGGCATGGGGGTGACCACGATCGTCAGCGAGCTGACGCTGGCCCGCAAGGAAAAGGCGGTTTCCAGCGGCGTGGCGGACCATGTGCTGGACCCCAGCAAGGAGGACGTCCCGGCGCGGGTGCTGGAACTCACCGGCGGTACCGGGGCGGACGTCGCCTTCGAATGCGCCGGCGTGAACGCCGTGCTGGACACCATGCTCGACGCCGTCCGGCCCGCCGGCGTGGTGGTCAACGTGTCCATCTGGGGTGCGCCTGCCACGGTGGACATGCAGAAGCTGGTCCTGAAGGAGATCGACCTGCGCGGGACCATCGCCTACGTCCGGGACCACGCTGCCGCCATCAAACTGGTGCAGGAAGGCAAGGTGGATCTGAAGCCGTTCATCACCGGCAGGATCGCGCTGGAGGACCTGGTGGAGCAGGGCTTCGACACGCTCATCAATCACAAGGAGACGGCGGTGAAAGTGCTGGTGCACCCGTAGGAGTGCTTGAGGCTACGCGGAGGAACTGCACCGAAACAGTTGCGGAGCGCGGCAAAGCAAAGCCCCCGCCTCTGGCGGGGGCTTTGCGAACTTCCTCTGAGTGCTATTTGACTGCGACGAATACCTTGTCACCGAACATGCCCGCCCTGACGGCGAGAACGCCTTGAGCCGCGGTGGCCGACGGCACTTCAAAAGCCTGATTGCCTGTTGCCGAGCCGCCCTTATAAAGCGCGTTCGAGCTGATGGGATCCGGTTCTACGACGTTCTTGTCGTAGCTGTTCACGGTCCTGCCGTCTGCTGTCACGTATTCGACTGACACGAACGACGGCGTCTGCCCGTTAGCGTCATCGCCGATGTAGGTGGCGGAGTAGTTCACGAGGATGTACTCCGAACCCGCGGCAGGCGGGTCGTTGAATTGGTTGGCAGCGACAACAGCGTCTGTGGCGGCAAGGGTGACCGAGTTGACCACAACGCGCCAGTCCTTGGACTCAATGACCGAGCCGATCGGATGGGGGGTCTCGCGGGTTCCGGTTTTGGCAGCGGGAGCTTCCGCTGCCCCGCCGTTAGTGGCACCTGCATCCCCGGACGGTGCTACGACTTTGGTGTCGCCGCTGCCGAGGGCGTTGTCGATGGACGACCCGACGGCGCCAAAGAACACGACGACCCCGACAATTGTTCCAACGATTGACAGGATCAAGGCAGTGATACCCATCCCCTTGGGCTTGTCCCTTTGGAACAGGGAGACGAGAGCCAGAACGAATGCGATAGGCAGCAGTATCCAGCCAACGATGAGGGCGCCGGGCATACAAGCGAAGATGAAGCCGAGCACTGCTGTGATGAGGGCGATGAGGCCGACGACGTTCAACGGCTTCTTTGCCTTCGTCGGTCGCGGCGGGAGGGTCTGCGTTGACGCCTCGTAAGCCGACTGCGCGACAGGTGGGTGGTTGGGCGAAGTCTGCTGTGAGCCCGCCCCAGGGAACTCTGGTGTAGTCATGGCTCAAATATGACAGACGAAAAAGCTTTTTATGTGTTACGACAAGACGCAACTTCAATATGACAAGCATGATTGGTACCTCGTGTGGAGGGACCAAAGGCCATGTAAAGATGAACCATTAACTTTGGAGTCAGTTGGCCTTCAAACTCGCCCGCACAACCTCAAAGCCCAGCCCCCGAATCTTCCGGGCAGCGGTCTCGTCGAGGCGGGCGTCGCTGATGATGACGTCAAGCTCTTCCAGGGCGAGGACGCGGTATTTCGCGTGGTGCTCGAACGTGCTGCTGTCCGCCAGCAGCAGGGACTTCTCGGTTGGATGGCTCCACCACGTCGGCGCTGCTCTGCATGGTCTGCAGGTAGTGCATGCATCTGCCGTTCTGGAGCGTGGCCAGGGTGGCTGGCCTGTCCACGGTCCAGCTGATGTCCGGCATCTTCGCTTCCAGTGCTGCAATGAGTTCTGCACGGAGGGCATCGTATTTGGGGAGGCTGCCAGCTACCGGCGCGGGGGCCTCGGCGACCGGAGGGGCACGACGGCGGCGCGCACCTGGGTGCGTACCGCCGTCGTCAGCGGGAAACCATTGCCCGCTATCCTCGTGTGGCGGTACGCTCTTCGTCCCTGCCGCGACCCCTGGAAGGATCGATCATGAAAGTCCTGGCTGCAGTCTCGCTGATAGAGCTGATCCTCCAGCTCATCGGAGCGCGGAAAGCCATCCGGGACGGGATCCCTTACGACGCGCCCATTGGCCGGGGCAAGCCCGAAGACGTGGCGCGCGACATGTGGGCCATGGGCAGCGGGCTGTCAGCGCCGTGGCACACGCTAGCCGCCCACGCGGCAGGGACCGCTTTACTGATTGCCAGGCCGCGGCCGTGGGTCAGGCGGGCGGTCGGCGTGCTGGGCGCCCTCTACATTCTGGGCATCTCGTGGGAGCGGATCACGCGGGAATCGTTCCGGCACCCGGACCGGGAAACCACCCCGCTCATAGCCTCAGGGCTTGCACTGTCTGTTGCCATGGCGCTGCTTGGGTTCGGACGGAAGCGTCTGTAGCCGGTCTCACCCTTCGGCCTTCGCGCCAGCCTGTCGTTTTCAGAGGTCGTGGGGACAAATTTCAGTGCCCGCCAGCCCAGGAATTCCCTGTCCGTATGCGGGGTGGTCGTCACTTCCGGCCCAGACGGCACCGCCGCCAGGGCAGGGCATCACCTGGAACGCCAGGCCGTCACGCTGGGCCCGCAGGTGGCGCCCGTCATCCTCGACCACTTCCCAGCCCGCCGCTGGCAGCGCTGCACGATAGTGCTGCAACACATCGACGTCTCCCGAGAGCACAAACCAGCGGGTACAGCCGCCCACACCACTCACGCCGCCACCGCTGTAAAGGCCGATGTGTTCGATGGAATCGAACGCCCGCTGGGACTCGCGGTCTGCACTGGCCATGGGCTCATCCGTACCCTCGGTCACGCACTGCGGAGAGGAGTCGTACTTCCCGGTCTTCTGCCCCAGGGCCAAGGGGGTGACAGCGAGCATCACGAGCAGCATGAGGACCGGGATGGCCACGGCCGTCAGTCGCATCCACAGTCGTGGCGAGAGGACCAAACCGACCACGGCAACCACCGCGACCAGACCGAGCGCCATTCCGGAAGGACCTGCCGTCAAGGCCCAGGTGAGTCCTTCGAACGCGGTATCGGCAACACGACCGTACACCGCCATGAAACCGTGGTGGACCAGCACGGCCAGCAGTGCCAGTCCTGCCTCGACGGCGAGCAGCACCGTAACGGAGACAGCTCGGCCGGTCATGGGCATGGCTTATTGTAGGGTCGGCCTGACCTGCTGTACATGGGCCGACGCTCGCAGCGCCCTCGACCGATGTACACCACCCCCAAGGGCAATTCCTGGCACTACATCTGGGATTGGGACGGTCAGCGCTACTCCATGACCCCCGAGGTCGCTCGGCTCTTGCGCACGGCCGCCGGTAACTGACAGCAACGAACCTTCCGATGAGGGCAGCGAGCCGACCTACCCGCACGGCGTTCCGCGCCACCGGACCCTACCCGGCGGCCCTCCAGTCCAGGTGGGCGGCCACAGCCGCTGACTGGTTCCCCTCCAACCACTGGCGGCTGAGGCCCTGCCCCTCGGTCGTTGCCATTCTGGACCGCCGCCGACTTCAGCACCGCAACCACCGAGTTGCGGCTGCCGGTGGAAAGCGCCTGACAGAATTATCAGCCCGTCTGTCTGTGCCGCACGTTACTGACCTCGCCCTCTGCAGGGAGCGCCGTGTCAACGACACTCCCTGACGAGATCTGCCGCTTGACCTGCTCAAGCTCTTCTTTGAGCAGGTCAACGGTGGCGCGGTATTTTTCAAAGTCCGCCGCTCGGCGTCGAGCCACGGCGTAACTGACGACGGCGGCGACAATGGCGAGCGGGAACGAGAGGAGCAGGGCCCAGCCGGACACGGCAAGGAAGTCCAGCGCTATGGGAAGTGCCTGCTTGAATGCCAGGAACTCGTTCACGCCACCGACCACCCCGTTCAGCGCGGAGTCCAAGGGGCCCAGATACTGGCCCACGATTGGCGTCCCGGAGAACGACGGGACGGTCAGCGGCGGTTCCCCTCCTGCGGACCATCGGGAATCACGGAATTGGCTCAGGACATAGATCCCGGCACCCGCGTTGAGGGCCGCAAAGAGCAGGACGGAACCAAGCGCCGTCCAATGAAACCTGCGCGGACGCCAGAGGCCGGCCACCAGCGCGAAGACGGCTGCAGCAATCCAGGGAAAGAAGCGGAGTTCGTCGCGGCTCAAGCCACCCAGCAGATCCAATGAATTCCTCGCTCCTTGCCGCCGGAGCCATGCATGCCCCGGTCCCAGGCGAGCCTATCCCAGCCGCACCGGGCATTCCGCGGCAGATGTATAACTGTCGTGCACGGCGGAGCGGGTCAGCGAAGCGGCTGCCGTTCGCCGACACTGACCGAACCGTCGGGCGTAACAGAGTCTCGCCGTCGTCGTTCTATCCGTTCCTGTTGGCCTGGCGAAGGTATCTTGGCGCCCTTCGCCCGGTTGCACCTGGCGCAGGCGGCGACGAAGTTCTGCAGGCTGGTGGATCCGCCTTTGGACCAGGGGTAGAAGTGGTCGCCGTGTTCGGCGGGCCGGGAGCAACGGCGCCGGAATCCGGCCTCCATTTCACACAGGCCGGCAGCTCGGGCCATGCCTTCGCGGCGTTGCTGGCGGGTGAACCTCGTACCGGGTCCCGGCGTCGGATGTCGTGGCTGTGGACGACAGCAGCAACGATGACTAGGCCACCAGAAATGCGCCGGGCAGGGCAGCCGCGGCCAGAACGCTTTCAAGCATTCCGCGCAGGACCTCGGTCACCAAGGAAATGCCAGTCCCGGAAACTACTTTCGGCTTTGGCATAAGGGCCAGGAAAACGGAGATTCCAAGCCACATCATTACGGCCGCATATGCCAAACACAAAGCCTTACGGCCCCAGTCGGCGCGCTTCAGTTACACCATCGAGCTGTCCGCAACCTCGCTGGTTACCCTTCGCACCCCACACCGTCCCCGTTACGGTCCAGACCATAGATGTCAGATCCAACGACCGTGACGGGTCCTCGCACATACGCGGGACCGTTTCCGCTCCCTCCGGCGCAATCGACGTCAGATGCAATGGGCACACACGCTCCCGCGTAGTTCGAGTCGCATCCGGACGGCGCTGCGGGGGCGGCAGGCCGCACGGGCGCCGGGACTTGTGCAGCTGCCGCGGCGGCTGCTGCAGCAGCGGCCTGCTGCTGGCGGGCCGCTTCAGCGGCAGCAGCTTCCTGACGGGCCGCCTCCGCAGCGGCCTGCTCTGCGGCAGCCTTTGCAGCAGCGTCTTGCGCTGCTTTGTCTGCGGCCGCCTTCTCTGCCGCGACCTTCGCTGCCGCTCGCGTGTCCGTTACCCGTTTCGATTCCGACTGCTCCATCCACTGCAGTTTTCCGGCGTCGGTCTTGGTGCAGATGAAGATCTTCGGCAGGTACTTTTCAGTCGCATTCTCGGTGAGGCAGGCGGAAGCGGCCGGCGCGGTTGGAGTGGGCGTTGCCGTCGCGGAGGCGGACTCACTGGCAAGGGAAGTACTGATGGAGGCCGCTGATTGGCCTCCGCAGGCCGTTGCTGAAATGACCACGGCGACCGCCAGAGCCCCGCCAGCCACTCGCCGTCGGGAAATCCCTGATCCCGGTGAAGTCCGGATCACATGGCCAACTTCATTGTTGACCGGTTCTCGTGCTTCATGGCGCCGAAGAAGTGTATTCATTTATTGCCCCCATAAAATTGATGACGCGAAATTGCCCGCCGAATGAAACCCCGTAGCCTGCAGCAAAAAGGCAGGGCGATGGTGGCAATTCTGACCGCCCCGCATCAAGGCCTCCGCAAGTTTTTCCCAGCTTTGGCGCAGGAACACCGGCCGTTGAATCGGGACGTCGCGTCCTTCCCTTCAGCCGGCACCTAGCTTGCGTGGTGGCTTCCGAGTAGCCGCCGTCGTGAGTCCGGGGTTTAGAGAGGCTCAACCGCTGATAAGACCCGGAACTCCGTCCTGGTTCGGAGCCGACCGGCTCCCTAGGCTGCCGGCGCGGGCTGCGTAAACGTGCGGGCGGCCCGTGAGCCCGCGATGGTGCTCGCGCCGATGCTGATGAGGGCCCCGAGGATTATGGCCGCGGCTTCTCCCGGTTCCAGCAAATGCAGTTGGGAGCCGATCGCGGCGGCGGCAACCGGCACCCCCAGCTGGGACGCTGCTAGCACCGCGAGCGGCAGAGGCTGGCCGAGTAGCCGCAGGCTTCCATGGACCAGCAGCGTTCCAAACCCCAGGCAAATGCCGAGGAGAATCATTTTGGGGCTTCCCGCAAGGGTGTGCAAGTCAAGCGATGCGCCCAGCCATACAAAGAACACCGGCCCCAGAAAGCCATCGCTGACGGCGAAGAGCTGATGAGCCAGTCGCCGGGGTTCCCCCACCGCTGCGACCACCAGGCCGAAGGAGAACCCGGCCAGCATGATGGACACGTGGCCCGCGACGGCAAGCCCGGAGAGCGCGAAGAGCAAGGCAAGCTGGATCCTGAGCTCCAGGGCGAACTTCCGGTCCTCGGACACGTCATGCATCCGTCCGCGCGTGCCGTTGCGCTCCAGCCAGCGAAGGACAAAGAACAGGACCGCAGCGCACGCCGCGACGACGGCTGCCCCGACGGCTGCCCGCGGTGCATTGGGTGGGTCGACAGCAAGCGGAAGTGCCACAATGCAGGCGATGTCTGCCACCGCCACCTGCGCCGTCGTCGTCAGGACCTTTGGTCCCGTCAGCCGCAGGGAATCGACGATCGGCAGCACCAAGGCTGCGGAAGAGGAAGCGAGCAGGACGATGTAAAGCGGAGCATGTCCGGTGCCAAAGGCAAAGGCAATGACGATTCCGACGGCGGCCGCGAGCAATGCGGCGATGCCGGCACGCAGGGCGCCACCAGCCAGTGCGGGGCGGATGGCTCGGTCCCGCACGGGGACATGCGTCCCGGCGACGAACATCACGAGGGCGAACCCGACGTCGGCCACAAAGGTGAACGTGGGATCCGAGGAGTCCACCAGTCCCAGACCCGTGCGCCCGATGGCGATACCAGCCAGCAACTGCCCCAGCACCACGGGAAGGTGCCATTTTTTGGGTAGCGCCAGCAGCGGGCCGAGGAGCGCGACCGCGGCGATCAGCGAAAGCTGAAAGAACGACACGTCCCTCCTTCTGCCGGCGTTGCGGTTCGTTGACGGTGGTTAGCGGGGCGCGTCAGCCAGTTTGAGTGGAATGTCCGTGTTCTCGTCCGTGTAGTAGCTTGCGCACGCCCGGTGGTAGCCGCCGGCCACCTGCGCGGGGATCCCCCTGGCCAAGTCACCTCTGACCATCAGGATGGTCAAGAGCTTCTTGCCTTCCCTGATCTTCTTCAGGTCCGATGCCACGTGGGCGCAATTGCCGCCCATTGCTGCCTTTCCACGGCGCGTATGGATAGTGGACTCATGCTGTCACACCCGCGCCGCGCCTGGCCATGGCCACAGTAACCCGTAGTGGGCGCATGACGTTGAGCGATACGCGGTTCCTGTGGCGGCCACTGGAAGTGGATGGTGGCTAAGGACGAGGACTTCATCAAGGGCGAGGCTGACAGTTAGAGCTAGGACCTCACAACTGTCTGTCCCATCAATTCCATCCTGGTGACTGCGTAGATGGCATTGCGGGCGTAGCCGATCCCTTACCGTGCTTCTACCGTGCTTCGGAACATTGATTGCTGACGTCACGCAGACTTAAACCGCGAGGCTATCAACTCACGCATCGCCGCCACATCAACGTCGCCGGCTGTCTGGTCCGTAAGCACTTTGGCTAGCCGTATCGGCCAGAGTACGTGAACGTCGCGAGTGGCGAATGTGCCCCCGATCAGAGGCCAGTCTGCTTCGACGAAGCACAGCGCCCCGGTGACCGGAACATCCCCAACGTGGTCGCGCACGATGTCGACCTGTTTGAGCGCACCATCGACCAGTTTCGTGCAATCACGCCGGCCCACGAGGAGCTTTTCAACGCGTGGGCGAAGGATGCCACCCTCGATTCTCAGTTCAGGCCGTCCCTTGTACCGCTTGGCGTCGATCACCCAGATTCCACCGGGGGTGATGGCGATATGGTCAATGTTTGCCTTCGAGCCGGGGATTCGCCGGTCGTGGAGGACAGCCAGGCCATCGCCGGCCAGAGCATTGAGACGAGCGCCGAGGCGTTCCTCACCGACCGCGCCCCGATCCCAGGCCTTGGTGGGCTGGCGCTCGTCAGATAGGGCGACTGCGAGGCCGCCGAAGCGGCCCCACTTCTCGCGGAGCTTTTCCTCGTCCTTCGCCTTGCGGCGCTCATATTCGCGTCGTGCGGACGACCCGGCTACTCCGGGCTCCGTGGACAACGACTCCTCACGAGGTGTTTCCAGGCCGGGGGACATGGTTTCCATGGCCTCGGTGGGGCACTGCAAACAGCGGACGGTCTTGGTCTCGCTCTCATAGATTGCCTCAGTCCCGGCCGGAAGAGACGCACCGCAGAGCCGACACGCTCCGTCATACCGGAGCTTCATCTGCTTCAAGAGGCTGGAACTTGGATCGCCGGAACGGACGGAGGCTGCTTGTAGATCGCGGCGGTTAGGCCTCGGATGCGCTTTCCCATGGCTCAATCCTCACTCACCGCAAGAATTTTCAGGGTGTGCCGCGCTCCGGACCTGCGAACGGCGAGCAAAGCTGCCCAAGACTGACTTCGCACCGGGAATGTCCCGACCGACTCAACAGCCGCCGTCGGCCGCTCGCCAACCGGGATGCGCGGACCGCGTACGCGCAGATTGCGCTCGGCGAGGACCCCACCCCCCTGCCGGCCTGACGGATCAGCGCGGCCACCTTGCCCGCGGGGTGTGTTTCGAAGGTCACCGACAACGGCGGTCCTTGCCGACGGCACCGAGCTGGAAGCGGACCTGATTTGTATACGCCACCGGCTACGGCTCCATCAACGGCTGGTTGGCGGATCCGGGCCCCACTTTTGCCCTTACAGATTGTCGGTGCCAGGTGGGATCATGCAGCATGGCACGTAAACGTCGTCGCTCAGCTAGCGCTGGCGCCGGTGGGCTTGGCCCCTTCGGCATCTTCCTCGCTCTCGTCGCGATCGGGGTCCTCATCAAATTCTGGTGGGTTCTCCTGATCGTTCTCGGTGTGGTAGCGCTGACCGTGGCAATCGTCCACTTCGCCAGGACCCCGGCCCCTCCGGTCATGGCGCGCTCGCCCAAGCCGGCCCGTCCACTCGAGCCCCCACCGGTCATGGCCCCGCGCAGCCCGGCCCTCGCCAGTGAGGATCTCGCGGACCAGATGCGCGCCACCGAAAAAGTCCGCCACATCCGGGACATGCAGGAATGGGACTACGAGTGGATCCGGCTGACCCACCCGGAAAAGAGCAGCCGCGAACTCAGTGAAATCGCCAACGCCCACTTCGCGCGGGGGCGGTCGATCGGCGTCAACTACGAGTGGGCCCGCCTTCTTGATTCCGGATCAGACCAGCCAGCTGAGGGCGTTGGCGTGAGCCCGGAGGCCCCGAAGCGCGTCCCCCCGGACGCGGACCGCACGGCGCCAGCCGAGCCAGGGGAGCTTCTCGCACGCGACCCACGCACCATGTGGGCGTGGGCCGACTATCTGGACGGCCGGCTCTCCCTGCCTGTCAGCCACGAGGACGCGCGGCAGGTCCTGGCAGCGATCCCGCCCGGCGACCACGTCGAGATCTTCGGTGCGGTCGCCATCGGGGCAGGCCTCCTCGGGGCCACGGACACGCTCCCGCACGAGGCCAGATTCGCCGCGAGGACATTCGACCGCTGGATCCTGCCGTGTCCGGGGCGTCTGGCCGACATCATCCCCGCCTCCAGTACCAGGCACTACGCGACGGCCAGGCCGGTCGATGTGGCCCGCTGGATGGCACAGAGTAACTTCGCGCTGGCCGATGGCCGGCACATGGGGGCCTGCTCCGACCGGAAACGCGTCGATCGGTTCGACGAGGGCTCCGGGCTGTCCATCCTCAGGCTTCCCGACAACCCCTTCGCGCCAGCCCCGCCGCCAGGGCTCGGCACAGGAGCCGAGGACACCCTGGTGGCGGACTACATCAAATCCGTCACCCACCGCGTCCGCACGGCGCAGGCCAACTATGGCGCCAACGACGCGAGGCTGGCACTCCATGAAACCTACGGGGAGAACAAAGACAGGCTCGCGCGGGCCGAAAACTACTTGAAGGGTGCGGTAGACGACGTAAAGCGACACCCCCGAATCGGAGCCGAGACTCCCAAGGCTCTCGTCAGCCACTTCCGCAACGCCGACCTGAAGGCTGCTTTCTTTTGCCTGGCTCTCGGCCTGCCCTATCCCGGAGACAAACCACTAAGCAGGACCCTCAAACGGCCCCCTACACCAGCCGACTTCTACTGACGCGTGGAGTGCGAAGTCCACCAGGTGTCAGGAACTTCCGCACGTCACCGCTGCGTGTCATGGCGTCTTCCAGAGCCCACCCGAGCAGACGACGGCGGCCGTCGAGGCTGCGCTCGCAGCCGGCTACCGGCACATCGATACCGCCGCCGCCTACGGCAACGAGCGGGAGGTCGGCGAAGGCATCCGCGGCTCGCGTCTGGACGATCGCCGCCATCGCGCGGGTCCACGGGAAGAGCCCGGCGCAGGTCATGCTGCGATGGCATTTGCAGCAGGGCCGCTCAGCCATCCCGAAATCAACAAACCCTGGCCGCATTGCCGAGAACTTCGACGTGTTCGACTTCGAACTCAGCGTCGACGAACTGGCCGCCATCGACGCGCTCGACTCCGGTGTGCGCAATGGACCCGACCCCGACGAGGCGCGGCTGGAGCGCTTCTCGATGGTCATCCCCGAAGCCTAAGACAGAAAGAAGATCAGCTTGGAATACTGCACCAGCCACGGTGCACAGGAACTCACAGCACAGGCACGACGACGGATGAAACCGTGACCGCCACGGACCTGGAGGGGCTCCACAGCGCGTTGTGCGAGGCGATGGTTGCCGGGGACCTCGCAGAACTCGGCGTCATCCTTGCCGACGACTTCACCCTTACGCACATGACCGGATCCGTGCAGGACAAGGCGGAATGGCTGGACGCCATCAAAACCGGCCAGATGCAGTACCACCGGATAGAAACGGTCGAGGCCACCCTTAACGCCGAGGGCACCGTGCCCTCGTTGACCGCCCGAACCCTCACCGACGCCACGATCTGGGGCTCCAGAGCCACCTGGCGCCTGACGTTGCGCTCCTGGTTCGAGCCGCGCGGAGACGGCTGGGTCAACGTAGTCCCGCCGTCGTCGTTCAATCCGTTCCTGCTGACCCGGGGAAGGAATCCTGGCGCCCTTCGCCCGGTTGCACCTGGCGCCGGCGGCGACGAAGTTCTAACCAGGCCCACAACGAACATTCCGGGCAGGGCAGCCGCAGCCAGAACGCGTTCAAGCATTCCGCGCAGGACCTCGGTTGCGGCGGAGATACCAGCCCCTGACGCTTCCCCCATGCTTCTTCAGTTTCAAGGAGCGTACCGCTCAAACAACGGCGAAACCCCAAGCCGAGCGGACTCGGATGGGGGTTTCGAGGGTTCGGGAAGGTTCTACTTGGCGACCAGCCCCGGAACTCCGCGGTCATCGCCTCGCGGGTGATGGTGCGGTCCGCGGCGAGGTGCTCGTAGTCAAGATTTTCGTGGCGGACCATAATGTTCGACAATCAGTCCGCTGAGGTCTAATATCTGGAACCTCGCCGTTATCATTTGTATGGCACACGGTAGTGCAGCTTCTATTAATGCTCGGTAATCACTTATGGCTGCTCCCGCGGTAAGAGGCATCCTTCGTACGAAAGAACAGTGCAGATGTCCACACCGCCGTATTTCCTTAAAGCCGCGACATCCGTATTCCTTGCCTCAATGGTTCTATCTCTGGCCCCTGCTGTTGCTCATGCTGATCTTGCAACTGACCCGCCAACTGCCACTGTTCCTACTCCTTCGCCCTCTGCTCCACCCGCAGGAGAGCAAAGGTACATCGTGAAATATGGCAATGATGTGAATGCAGAAGCGGAGTCCACGTCCCTGCGGCAACAGGGAATTGAAGTTAAGGCGACTCTTTCCCATGCAATGAAGGCTTCGGTAGTTGTAGCGACACCGAAGGAAATGGAGTCCCTGAAAAGATCAGAAGACGTGGCCTCAGTTGAACTTGACACTCCCGTTGCAATCTCCGGTGCCACGTCTATTTGGGGGCTTGACCGGGTAGATCAGCGATCAGGGCGAGACGGGCAGTACAGCATCGGCAATGAAGGTGCTGGCGTGAACATCTATGTTGTTGACACCGGGCTGCATGTTTCCCATACGGAATTTTCCGGGAGGATTCCTGCTGTCTGGTGGGGAGTTCATGATGGCAATGGAATCAATGACTGTAATGGTCATGGGACGCACGTCGCCGGAACCGCCGCCGGAACAACATACGGCGTTGCCAAGAAAGCCAGCATCATCCCCATCCGGGCGCTTGAGTGCGATGGAAGCGGCTGGGCGTCAACAATCATGGCAGGGATTGACTGGTCAGTTCAGCACCACGTGGCCGGTCAGCCAGCAGTACTGAACCTCAGTATTGGCGGTTTCACTAATTCTTCATTTGACGAAGCCGTTCAAAGTGCTGTTAACGACGGGATGACGGTAGTCGCATCAGCAGGCAACGCCGGCGCTGACGCCTGTGCTGCCTCTCCTGCTCGAGTTCGGTCTGCCATTACCGTTGCAGCTACGGATATTAACGACGCTCAGGCGTCATGGTCCAACTACGGCTCTTGCGTTGATATTCAAGCGCCGGGAATATCCATCAGGTCTGCTTGGAACAACGCTGCTACCGGCTACAACACTCTGGACGGTACTTCAATGGCTGCTCCACACGTTTCCGGTGCGGCTGCAGTCCTGCTTTCCCGTGACCCTTCGTTATCCCCGGCACAGGTTCACCAGTCGATGACCAACAACGCGGTGACGGGTGTCATCAGTGCCAATAAGGGCGCAACCCCTAACAGGTTGCTATTTATCCCCGCGCCTAATCCACCTGTTCCCTCCTGCTCCAATCTCCAGGCTGGTGATGCATGGGCGGGGGTAGGTACGCATTGCGGGTCGCAGGGATCAGCAGCTTCTACCCCGTCTACCGCTGAAGCTCCCCCCGTAACCGCTGATCAAGCTCCCGCTCCCCTTGCTACGACCAATGCCGCCCCGGCACCTGCTGCAACTGCCCCGGCTCCAGGGCCCGCACAACCCGCTCCCGCGCAACCGGCTCCCGAACCTGCTGATGCTCCCTCCTGGCAGGCTGCAGCCGCATCGCCCCTACATAAACCTGCCGCCGCGAATGCGGCGCAGGCAGCGGCAATTGCTGAACCTGGCGTGATCTCACCTCAGCCGGTGGTGGACGAAGCCACGCAACGACCCGAAACCACATCTTCGGAAACACCGGCAACAGTGGCAGCGAACTCCAACCCTGCCCCATTACCAAGTGGCGGTGCCACCATTGCCCCTGCAGCGGATGCATTCGACGACGCTGCGGCGGGTTTCGTGACCGCTGCAGCGAACAACTCATTCTGGGTAATCACGATCGGACTGGTCCTTGGTGGCATGGCTGCTGCATATGCAATCAGGCGGCTGAATCACCGACGACGGCTGACAGTATGACCTCACCTTCAGTGATTTCACGCTTGTAGATGGTGACGGCCTCGGCACCGGTCATCGGTCCGGACGCCCACCCGTTGTGAAGTCCGGCGATTTCGGTGGGCGTCGCTCACGCCGCGGGCTCATATCCGACAAGCCAGTGAAGTCCATGACGATCAATCACTTGGCCATCAGAGGCGCCCCAAGGCTTTGATGAGAGTGGATCAAGCACCGACCCGCCAACGGAGAGTTTGTCGAACCACTCGTGGAGAACCGCCGGTTCGGCGGTTCCCAGCAGCGAGAGCATGATGCCTTCGAGCCGGACCGTTGTGTGGCCTTCGGCTGCGTCTGAACCTGCCAGAGCAACGACGCCGTTGAGCACTCCATGAGCTACGGCTTCTGGTGGGCCGTCGCTCCTGCCGAAGTCTTCGTACGTGTGCAGAGAAAGCTCACCGCCGAAAACATCCGCATAGAAGTTCAATGCCTCCCGCGCCGTTCCCGGGAAAAAGACATAGACCTGAGGCCCGGCCATGCGCCCATTAGTCTTGGGCGCCATGGCGGTGCTGTCCTTAACCCGGTCGATGGTGGCACCCCAGCCCTCCTGCGTGCCTCCCATCATGAGCTTTTGCACCTCTTCGATGTCCAGATGCTCAGAGAACCGAACTGTGAGGACAAGCTCCGTTTCCTTGCCCACGTCGTTCAGCTGCACCGTGACAACAGGGGCGGTCAGTTCGTTCTCGCCGCAGAGTTCGGGCCATCCTCCAACTGCTCCCCAGCGGAAAACGAGTCGTTCGTCGGGAACGATCTCCAGGTAAATCCCCCCGGTGGGGTAACTAAGGTTCTCGTTGACGACCATCTGCTGTTTCCACGTTCCCCCGACCCGAAGGTCGACCTCAATGGGTGTGGTCGGTGTGGGCATGTCAGGGTTATAGAACCATGCAAGATGCTCAGGGTCGGTCCAAGCGGTGAACACGGCCTGCCGCGATGCAGCCAAAATTCGGGTAAGGGTGAAGCTTCGATCCTGAGTCGGGTAGTCGGTCATCATCTATCCTCCAGTCCTGTGAGCTCATCGGGCCGATCGGGGTTTATGGCGAGCTGAGCGTCCAGGCGATCCAGCCGTGTGCTCAGGAAATCGCGGTACGGGCGCATCCATTCCTCAACCTGTTGTAGCGGGGCAGGTTGAAGCCGGCAGTTCCTCCACTGGGCCGATCTGGACTTAGTGATCAGCCCGGCCTGCTCGAGCACTTTTAGGTGGCGCGATACGGACGGCACGCTAATCGAGTGCGGAGCGGCTAGTTCGGTCACCGTCGCCTCACCCTGCTGCAGTTGCGCCAGCAGAGCACGGCGGGTGGGATCCGCCAGCGCAAGGAAAATCGCACTCAGTTCATCCATTTGCGCCCCAGCCTAATTACGCATCAGCGCAAATACAAGACTTGGCGTGGTCGCTGATGCTGTCAATTTCGTTAGATTCGTGATCCCCATGTGAAGGATCGTCAATCTTGCCCACGGCTAGTGGGCCCGCGCGATTCGAGGATCAGAAGCCCGACGCCGTCCCGGAGCCGGAGGGTTTGGTTCCGAGCGGGACTCCGTTCATGTCGGTTGCGATGCCGGGTTGGCCGTTCGCGGTCCCCTGGTACGTGGGGGTGCCGGCGATGACGCCAGTGGCCCGGGTGCCGCTCTTGAGGGCTCCGAGGGTGATCGTGAGGGTCTTGCCGTCCGCGCTCAGCGAGACGGAGGACCGTTGGACGGTGCTGCTGCCCTTGAAGGTGAGGTTTCCGCCGGTGCTGGTGGTGTAGCGGGCGCCGAGGTTGACGGTGCCGAAGTTGCTGGTCGTGCAACCCGTCGAGAGGGTCAGGGTGTCGTTGGGTGCGGAGGTGTTGCGGCTGATGAGTACGCTGACGCTGCTGCTTATATGGGTCCACGGCCCTGTGGGGCTGGTCCAGGTGCTGCAGAACGAGCTCGGGCTCATCGGCTCGTTGAACACGACCACGACCTTGTCGTTGGTGTCCGCTTTGCCGGCGATTCCGCCGTTCTGGAGCGTGACGGACACGACCCTCGGGCCGATGCGGCTCGTCGCCGTCATCACCGTGCTGATGTTGCCGTAGGAGTCCGTGGCCTGGGCCGAGAACGTGACCAGGCCCGAGTTGAGTTGGCTCAGGTTCATCGTCGAGGACCAGTTTCCAGAGTCGTCCGCCGTTGCCGTGGCCGACAGGCTGTAATTCCCCGAATCGGTGGCCGTGAGCGCCACGGCTGCCCCCGGATCGGAGGTCCCCGCGAATGGCACGGCGGTCACCGTGTCGCCCGTGATCTGGGACGGCATGCTCGTGAACTGCGGTGCCGTTGCGGTGGTCTTCTTCGTTCCGGTCTGCGCTGCGGACGCGCCGGTGTTGCCGACCGTGTCGGTGGCGGTTGCGGTGTATGTGAGCTGGCCGTCGTTGAGGCTCGTCAGGTTCAGTGGCGTTATGGACCAGTTCCCGGTTCCGTCCGCGGTGGCGGTTGCGGTGAGGGTGTGAACGGTGTCGGCGTCAGTGATGTTGAGCGTGACGGTGGCGTCTGCCTCGGCGCTGCCGCTGATGGTCACGGACGTGGCGGTCGCGGCGGTGACGGTGGCCGGGGCCGTCAGTGTCGGCGCAGCGGGGGGTGCGGTGTCCTTGGGGGCCGTTGCCGTCGTCGCGGGGCCGGTGTTGCCGGCCGTGTCGGTCGCGGTGGCGGTGTAGATGAGCTGGCCGTCGTTGAGGCTCGTCAGGTTCAGTGCCCTTATGGTCCAGTCCCCGGTCGAGCTGGCCGTGGCCGTTCCGCTCACGGCATGGCCCGCGCCGTCGGACGCTGTGACACTCACGGTGGCGTCTGCCTCGGCGCTGCCGGAGATGGTCACGGACGTGGCGGTCGCGGCGGTGACGGTGGCCGGGGCCGTCAGTGTCGGCGCGGCCGGGGGTGCGGTGTCCTTGGAGGCCGTTGCCGTCGTCGCGGGGCCGGTGTTACCGGCCGTGTCGGTCGCGGTGGCGGTGTAGATGAGCTGGCCGTCGTCGAGGCTCGTCAGGTTCAGTGGCGTTATGGACCAGTTCCCGGTTCCGTCCGCGGTCGCGGTTGCGGTGACGGTGTGAACGGTGTCGGCGTCAGTGATGTTGAGCGTGACGGTGGCGTCTGCCTCGGCGCTGCCGCTGATGGTCACGGACGTGGCGGTCGCGGCGGTGACTGTGGCCGGGGCCGTCAGTGTCGG
>NZ_JANCLV010000002.1:483028-484192 GCF_024294965.1 Pseudarthrobacter humi | reverse complement strand
GGTGTGAACGGTGTCGGCGTCAGTGATGTTGAGCGTGACGGTGGCGTCTGCCTCGGCGCTGCCGCTGATGGTCACGGACGTGGCGGTCGCGGCGGTGACTGTGGCCGGGGCCGTCAGTGTCGGCGCGGCGGGGGGAGTGGTGTCCTTGGGGGCCGTTGCCGTCGGCGCGGGGCTGATGTTGCCCGCCGTATCGGTCGCGGTGGCGGTGTAGATGAGCTGGCCGTCGTCGAGGCTCGTCAGGTTCAGTGCTGTCATGGACCAGTTCCCGGTTCCGTCCGCGGTCGCGGTGGCGGTGACGGTGTGAACGGCATTGGCGTCCGTGACGTTGAGCCTGACGGTCATATCGGCCTCGGCGCTGCCGCTTACCGTCACGGACGTGGCGGTCGCGGCGGTGACTGTGGCCGGGGCCGTCAGTGTCGGGGCGGCGGGGGGCGTGGTGTCCTTGGAGGCCGTTGCCGTCGTCGCCGGGCTGACGTTGCCCGCTGGATCGGTCGCGGTTGCGGTCAGGGTCACGGTGCCGTCGTTGAGGCTCGACAGGTTGAGTGGCGTTATGGACCAGTTCCCGGTTCCGTCCGCGGTCGCGGTCGCGGTGAGGGTGTGAACGGCATCAGGGTCCGTGACGTTGAGCGTGACGGTCGCACCGGCCTCGGCGCTGCCGCTGACCGTCACTGCCGCGACGTTGGCAACGTTGACGACGGAGGGTGCGTCCAACGTGGGCGCGGCGGGGGGCGCGGTGTCCTTGGGGACCGTCGCCGTCGCCGCCGGACTGACGTCGCCCGCCGTATCGGTCGCGGTTGCGGTCAGGGTCACGGTGCCGTCGTTGAGGCTCGTCAGGTCCAGTGCCGTTATGGTCCAGTCCCCGGTCGAGCTGGCCGTGACCGTTCCGCTCACGGCATGGCCCGCGCCGTCGGACGCTGTGACACTCACGGTGTCCGCGGCCCCGGCGGTGCCGGAGACGGGCACGGCCGCGACGTTGGCAATGTTGACGACGGAGGGTGCGTCCAACGTGGGCGCACCGGGCAGCGGTGCCGGGTTGACCGTGATGGTCGAGGTGGTTGAACTTGAGCCGGTGTCGTTGGTGGCGGTCAGGGTCGCGGTGTAGGTTCCGGCGGCGGTGTAGGTGTGGGCGGGGTTCTGCGCGGTGGAGGTGCCGCCGTCGCCGAA